>NZ_BJZO01000018.1 GCF_007992075.1 Pararhodospirillum oryzae | reverse complement strand
CGGCCGCCGGGGCGGGGGCGCTGGCGGCCGGGGATGCCTCGGGTGCCGGCATGGGCGCCTTGGGCGAAAGCGAGGGCGAGGACGGCGGCGGGACCTCGGGCCCCGATACCCGGGTTTCCTCCGCCCGGAGGTCCACCACCCGGGGATCCACCACCCGGGTTTCCCCGGCCCGAAGGTCCAGGGCCGGCGTGTCCGGAGAAGGTGTCGGACCGGCCCCGGACGACGCGGCGGTGTCCGGAAGCGCCGGTGCCTCGCGCGTCGGTGCCCCGGAAGGGGGCGGTGCGTCCGGCAGGGCCTCGGAGGCGTCCTCGGCATCGGGCCCCGGAAGAGAGGACTCCTCCCCGGAAGCATCGGGCCCGGAAGCATCGGGCCTGGATGCATCGGGCCTGGATGCATCGGGCCTGGATGCATCGGGCACGAAAACCGCGGGCGGGGCATCGGCGGAAGGAGCGCTCGCGGTTCCGGCGGCCGGCTCCGAGTTAACCAGGGCCGCGAAATGCTCGGGAATGTCGGGGATGAAATCGGCCAGGGGGCGGTTCGTCGACGACAGCCAGTACCAGCCGCCATACGCGCACGCGGCCAAAATCAGGCCCAGGCCGACCAGGGCCCCGGCGGGAACACCGCCTTCGTTGGGAGGAACGGGGAATTCCAGGCTCGACGACGGCCGGTTGCTCAGGCTTTCTTCCTTGAAGCGGCGGACCACTTCCTCGGCATGCAACCCCAGATGATCGGCGTAGGCGCGCACAAAACCGATGGCATAGGCCCCGCCGGGAAGATCGACGTAGCGGCCTTCCTCGATTGCCTCAAGATAGGACTGGCGAATCCGCAAGGCGTCGGCCACCAGATCCAACGGTTCCCCGAGCCGCTCCCGGGTTTGTCGCAAAAGGGTGCCCACATGGCTGCCCGAAGGCGTGCGGTCCGGTTTCGATCGGTCGGCGAAGGCGGTTTCCAAAGGGAATCCTCGTCGGATGAGGGGCGAGTCGGGTGAACGCCAAGGGCGGTCCGGAGGGCTTGAAACGCCCCGCGCCGGGACGAAAAAATCCCCCCAGGCCCGAATCCGGCCTGGTTGAACCAGAACGAAGGGGAGCGGCCCCCGGCGCTCCCGTCCGTTTCTTTCCGGACTCTATCCAAGATAAGCCGACGGCACAACGCCCGAGTATTTTTCCCGCGCACTTCCCACGGGAAAACACGAACCCCTAAGCGCCGGAGGCCGGGATCCCTTCGTGATCTTGCGTTGCCTGGTGCCCACCAACCGGGGACGGAACCTCAAACCCGCTTTGGTATCGTTTTTCTCTTTTTTCCCGTTCCATCCTGGTCGAGCCGCGCGAGCCCCCGCGAGGCCCCCGCGTCATCCTCAAGAAAGCGTGTCGTCCTCGCCGGGGCCGTCCCCGTCGGGCCAGACCAAGCTGGACGAGGTATCGCCCTTGGGGCGCTCTCCCGACAGAATGCAGCCCGTGGCCCGGTAATGGGCGGCCTCGGCGATGTTGGTGGCCTGATCGCCGATCCGCTCCAGGTTCTTGGAGACAAACATCAGATGCGTGCACGCGGTGATCGTGCGCGGGTCTTCCATCATGTAGGTGAGCAACTCGCGAAACAGGCTGGCATGCAAGGCGTCCACTTCCTCGTCGCGCTCGCGCACCAGCGCCGCCAGGGCCGGATCGGGGTCGCGAAAGGCGCGCAGGGCGTCATCGAGCATGCCAATCACCAGGTCGCCCATGCGCGAAACCGGGCCACGCACCGGAAACGCGCTCAGGTTGGCGATCGCCGGCGCGCGCCGGGCGGCGTTGGCGCTGTAATCGCCGATGCGCTCCAGCATGCTCGCCACCTTGAGGCCCGAGACAACGCCGCGCAGGTCGTCGGCGAGCGGCTGACGCAAGGCCAGAAGCCGGATCACCTGTTCGTTGACCCGGACATCCAGCTCGTTCATCTCGGCTTCGTGTTCCAAGATGCGCTCGGCCGTTTCCGGTGCCCGCTGGACAACCAGGGCAATGGTGTCGCGGGTCTGCGAGATGGCCAGCGCCCCCATGCGATCGAGCAGCGCGTACAACAGCCGCAGATTGTCGTCATAGGACGTAACGATGTGGGCGTTCTTGGAAACGGTCATGGGAGGCTATCCGGATGGAATTAATCCAATGTGCAGGGCAAAGTGTAGCATCCCGGTTCGTATGACGCAAAAGAGACAATGGTCTGTCACTCGTTCCGGTCTCTTTCCCCCCGGAGGGCCGGGAGCGGAACATGGCCTCAGACGGGTCCCTCCGCCCCGGGGGAAACGTAAAGGGGAAGGAACACATTGACGGTTGTTCCCCGCCCGATCTCGCTTTCCAAGGTAAGCGCGCCGCAGATTGTCGTCATAGGACGTAACGATGTGGGCGTTCTTGGAAACGGTCATGGGAGGCTATCCGGATGGAATTAATCCAATGTGCAGGG
>NZ_BJZO01000017.1 GCF_007992075.1 Pararhodospirillum oryzae | reverse complement strand
TCAGACGGGTCCCTCCGCCCCGGGGGAAACGTAAAGGGGAAGGAACACATTGACGGTTGTTCCCCGCCCGATCTCGCTTTCCAAGGTAAGCGCGCCGCGATGGCGGGCGACCACGTGCTTGACGATGGCAAGCCCGAGGCCGGTTCCCCCCAGGGCCCGCGAGCGCGCCTTGTCGACCCGATAAAAGCGTTCGGTCAGGCGCGGCAGGTGTTCCTTGGCGATGCCTTCCCCCCTGTCGATCACGCTCACCTTGAGGCAAGGGGCGCGCACGGCCGAGGGCATGGCGGCGGGACCGCGCTCGACCACGCCCAGGCGGATCACCACCGGCGTGGCCGGGCGCCCGTACTTCAAGGCGTTATCCACAAGGTTTTGCAAGATCTGCGCCAGCTGGTCGGTGTCGCCGATCACCTCGGGAACCGGGGTGCTGGTGGTTTCCACCCGGATTTCCATCGATTTCTCGCGCGCGCGGATTTCCAGGAGACGGCCGACGGTTTCAATCACGCCGATCAGGTTCACGGGGTCGGCCGGCGGACTGTGTTCTTCCATCTCGATGCGCGACAGCGACAGAAGATCCTCGATCAGGCGCTGCATGCGCCGGCCTTGTTCAAGCATGATCGACAAGAACCGCTCGCGGGCCTCGCTGTCGTCCTGGGCGCTGGTGGCCAGGGTTTCGGTGAAGCCAATCAGGCTGGCCAGCGGGGTGCGCAGTTCATGGCTGGCATTGGCCACGAAATCGGCGCGCATCTGCTCCAGGCGGCGCAAGGCGGTGATGTCGTGCAAGGTCACCATGACCAGGGAGCCATCGATGCCCCGCGCCGGCAGGCGGGTGGCGCGCACCTCGAACTCGCGTTCCACCGATCCCGGCATCACCCATCCCACCTGCCGGGTGGGGATTTTCTCCAGCACCGCCTCAACCGCATCGAGCACCCCGGGATCGCGCAGGACGGTGGTGATCTCCTGGCCGGTCATCGAGCGCGCGAACAAGGTGCGCGCGGCGCGGTTGGCCCGGGTGATGATGGCCTCGCCATCGAGCATCAGCAAAGGGTCGGGCAGGGTATCGAGCACCCGCTCGCTGGAGGAAACCTGGTCGCGCAGATGCTGTTCGCGCCGGCGCCACAGCCGGTCCAGCACCCGCCCGGCACTGACCACGCTTTGCGCCACGTCCAGGCGCAGCTCGGGCGGCGGCGGGGACTCCTCGCTGGCGTGGGTGCCGAGATCGCGCAGGTAGCGGGTCGCCGCCAGCAGATCGCGAAACGCAAACCGAACCAGCAAGGCGGTGAGCATCCACACCAGAAGCACCGAGAGCACGGCGGCGCCAATGGGCAGCATGCCCAGGGCGGCCAGCCCCAGAACGGTGGCCGTGGTGGGCACGCAGATCATCATCACCACGCTCATCAGGCGTCCAAGGCCCGGCGTCTGGCGATCCATGCGTTGGTCCTTCGTCGCGGGGGGCGGAACAGGAGGCGCGAACCGCCTCCTGACTTCCGACCGGGGGGGAGAAACCAAGGAACAGGCGAAAAGGAGAAGCACAACAGGCAAAAAAACGGGGGCCCCGGCCAGGGCCGGCCCCCGTTGTGCTCAGGTGGGTCAAGCGGCCCCGACACCAGGGTCGGGACCGTGCACGGTGCTTGCCACCCGCCCCGGCGGTGGGACTTGGTCTGGCGCCCCGCCCCGGCGACGGCGGGGCTTGGTCTGGCGCCCCGCCCCGGCGACGGCGGGGTTGGTTTAGCGTCCCGCCTCGGCGGCGGCGGGGTTGGTTTAGCGTCCCGCCTCGGCGGCGGCGACGGTGGCCATGTGCAAGATGTCGGAGACGGTCGCGTCCATGTGCACAATCTGGCACGGGCGCGACAGGCCCATCAGAAGCGGGCCGATGGTGGTGGCCCCCCCCAGCTTCTGCAGCAGCTTGGAACTGATGTTGGCCGAATGCAGGCCCGGCATGATCAGCACGTTGGCCGGCCCCGACAGACGGCAGAACGGATAAAGCGACAGCAGTTCCGGATCCAAGGCGACGTGGGCGCCAATCTCGCCGTCGAATTCGAACGAAACCCGGCGTTCCTCCAGGATCGAAACCGCCTGGCGCGAGCGGTCCGGGGTCCGCCCCACCGGCGCGCCAAACGTGGAGTACGAGAGCAGGGCCACGCGCGGTTCATGCCCCATGCGCCGGGCCAGGGCGGCGGTCTGCACCGCGATATCGGCCAGTTCCTCGCCGGTGGGCGCTTCGTGGACATTGGTGTCGGCAATGAACACCGTGCGCCCGCGCGCGATCATCAAGCTAACCGAGAACACCAGTTCATTGGGGGTGGGCTCGATCACCCGCAAGATGTCCTGCAAGCAGGCATGGAAGTGGCGGGTGGTGCCGGTCACCATCGCGTCGGCATCCTCAAGGGCCACCATGCACGCGGCGAACACGTTGCGGTCCTGGTTGACCATGCGTTGCACGTCGCGGTACAAACTACCCTGACGCTGCAAGCGCCGATACATGAAATCCATGTAGTGCTTGGTGTGGTAGGACAGCTTGGCGTTCTGGATTTCCAAGCCGTCCAGATCGCCGCCCAGGCCAAGGCCGGCCATGGTTTCGCGGATGCGGTCCTCGCGCCCGACCAGGATGGGGGTGCCATAGCCCGCGTTGCGGAAGGCCAGCGCGGCGCGGATCATCTTTTCTTCCTCGCCCTCGGCGAAGACCACGCGCCGGGGCCGGGCCGCGGCCTCGGCCGCGATCGCCTGCAAGCTGGCGGCGGTGGGATCCAGGCGCGCCGACAACTCGCGGCGGTAGGTTTCCATGTCGATGATCGGCTTGCGCGCCACGCCCGAACGCATGGCGGCCTCGGCCACCGCCGGCGGAATGGCGGCGATCAGGCGCGGATCGAACGGCACGGGAATGATGTATTCCGGCCCATAGCGCAACCGGCGCCCGGCGTAGGCGGCGGCGACCTCGTCGGGCACGTCCTCGCGGGCCAGGGCGGCGATGGCCCGGGCGGCGGCAATCTTCATGTCGTCGTTGATGGTGGTCGCGCGCACGTCCAAGGCGCCCCGGAAAATGTAGGGGAAGCCCAGCACGTTGTTGATCTGGTTGGGGTAGTCCGAACGCCCCGTGGCCATGATCGCGTCCTGGCGCACCGAGCGCACATCCTCGGGCGTGATTTCGGGGTCCGGATTGGCCATGGCGAAAATGATCGGCCGGGGCGCCATGGCCGCGACCATTTCCGGGGTCACCGCGCCCTTGACCGACAGCCCGAAGAACACGTCGGCCCCCGCCATGGCCTCGGCCAGGGTGCGCGCGTCGGTGTCCACGGCGTGGGCGGACTTCCATTGGTTCAGATCGGTGCGCCCACGATGCACAACCCCCTTGGAGTCGCACAACATCACGTGATCGCCGGGCAGGCCCATGGCCTTGATCAGCTCGACGCAGGCAATGGCGGCGGCACCGGCCCCGTTGACCACGAGGCGAACATCGGTCAGCGAACGCCCGGTGAGGTCGAGCGCGTTCAGAAGACCGGCGGCCGCGATGATGGCGGTGCCATGCTGGTCGTCATGGAACACGGGAATGTCCATGAGCTCGCGCAGGCGGCTTTCGATCACGAAGCACTCGGGGGCCTTGATGTCTTCCAGGTTGATGCCGCCGAAGCTGGGGCCCAGGTAGCGCACGCAGTTGATGAAGGCGTCCACGTCGTGGGTATCGATTTCCAGATCAATGCCATCAACGTCGGCGAAGGCCTTGAACAGGACCGCCTTGCCTTCCATCACCGGCTTGCCGGCCAGGGCGCCCAGGTCGCCCAGGCCCAAGACGGCGGTGCCGTTCGAGATCACGGCCACCAAGTTGCCCTTGGCGGTGTAGTCATAGGCGGTGGTGGGGTCGCGGGCGATTTCCAGGCACGGCGCGGCAACGCCGGGCGAATAGGCCAGGGAAAGGTCGCGTTGCGTGGCCAGGGGCTTGGTCGGATGAATCTCGATCTTGCCCGGGCGGCCCGTGGAATGGAACAGGAGGGCTTCGCGTTCCAGATTGCGTTTGGTGTCGTCGGCCATGGATGCGGGAATCCTGAAGGGACTAGAAGAGAAGGACGGGTTCCGGCCGCTCGGGGGAAGGCGGGGCACCGGGCCCTTGTCCCCAGACGGGGCAGGACCGGGCACGAACCGGGAATCGGGGGAGGCGGCACCGGGCGCCGCCGGGAAGGGAAACGCGGGGGGTCCCCTCGCGCGACGGCCTGGAAACGGGGGGTCGGGGCGCCACTTGCGGGCTATTGTGCCCCAGCCCGACAGCGCTGCCTAGACCGCGCGCGGGGCGCTCGTGCTATTTTATGGCTTCGTCACCGTCTCTCGGTTCTCGTATTGGTTCTAACCCACCCGGATCCATGCCCCGCTTTCCCGCTTTCCTTCGGGGCCCTGCCCCGGTTTTCGCCGCCGTCTCGTCCTCCGCTCCGCCGGCCGAGACCGACCCGAGCACGCCCGCCGGCGATGTCACCCCCCTGATGAGCCAGTACCTGGCGATCAAGGCCGATCATCCCGACAGCCTCCTGTTCTTCCGCATGGGAGATTTCTACGAACTGTTCTTCGACGACGCGGCCCGGGCCGCCCAGGCGCTCGACATCGCCCTGACCCAGCGCGGACGCCACCAGGGCGAGCCCATTCCCATGTGCGGGGTACCGGTCCACGCCCATGAAGGGTACCTCGCGCGGCTGATCCGGGCCGGCTTCAAGGTGGCGATCTGCGAACAGGTGGAGGACCCGGCCGAGGCCCGGCGCCTGCGCGGGGCCAAGGCGGTGGTCAACCGCGCGGTGGTGCGGGTGGTCACGCCGGGCACCCTGACCGAGGACACCTTGCTGGAGGCGCGCCGGCCCAATTACCTGGCGGCGCTGATCAAGGGGCGCGACACCCTGGGCCTGGCCTGGGTCGATGTGTCCACCGGCGAGGTCGGCGCCCAGGCCGTGAGCCCGGCCACCCTGGCCCCGGCCCTGGCCCGCCTCGCCCCGGGCGAGATGGTGGTGCCCGAGTCCGTGCTGGCCGATCCGGTGGTGGGCGAGCCGCTGGCCCTGTCGGGCGCGGCCCTCTCTCCGCTGCCCGCCAGCCGCTTCGACCCCGACAACGCCCGCCGGCGCCTGCACGCGGTGTTCGAGGTGGCGGCGCTCGATGCCTTCGGCGCCTTTTCCCCGGCCGAGGTCACGGCCCTGGGCGCGGTCATTGATTATGTCAGCCTGACCCAGGCCGGCCAGCTCCCCCGACTGAGCCCGCCGCGCCGCCTGGACGAGGGCGCGGTGATGGGCCTGGACCCGGCGACCCGGCGCAACCTGGAACTGCACGAAACCCTGTCGGGCGAGCGCAAGGGCAGCCTGCTGGCCGTGATCGACCACACGGTGACCGGCCCCGGCGGGCGCTTGCTGGCCGGATACCTGGCCGCGCCCCTGACCGACGCGCGCGCGATCACCGAACGCCTGGACGCGGTGGGCCTGTTCGTCGCCGCCACGGCCGCGCGGGCCGAGGTGCGCGCCCACCTGGCGGGGTGTCCCGACATGGCACGGGCCCTGTCGCGGCTTTCCCTGGGGCGGGGCGGCCCGCGCGACCTGGAGGCGGTGGCCCGGGGCCTTGCCCTGGTGCCCCGGATGCGGCTGGCGGTGGGCCAGGCCGTTTCCTCGGGGCAGGCGCCGCCGGCCGCCGTCGCCGCGTGGCTCGACGACCTGGGGGAACACGACACCCTGGTTGATCACCTGGACCGCGCCCTGGCCGACGAGCCCCCCCCGATGGTCCGCGATGGTGGCTTCATCCGGCCCGGATTTCACGCCGGCCTCGATGAACTGCGCGGCCTGCGCGACGAAAGCCGCCGCCTGATCGCCGCCTTGCAGGCCCGCTACACGACCGAGACCGGCATTCAGGCCCTCAAGATCAAGCATAATAATGTGCTGGGCTATTTCATCGAGGTGCCGGCGGGCCGCGCCGACCGCCTGATGAACGCCGCGCCGGGATCGGGAGGCGACGGCGCGGCCAACCCCTTCATGCACCGCCAGACCCTGGCCAGCCAGGTGCGCTTCACCACCGTGGAACTGTCGGAGCTGGAGGACCGCATCCGGGGCGCGGCCGACAAGGCCCTGGCCCTGGAACTGGCCCTGTTCGAGGATCTGCGCGCCCTGGTGCTGGCACGGGGGCCGGCGATCGACCGCGCCGCCGGGGCGCTGGCCCGCCTGGACGTGGCAACGGGCCTGGCCGAGCTGGCCGAGCGCCAGCGCTATTGCCGCCCCGAGATCGACGGTTCCCTGGCCTTCTCGATCACCGGCGGCCGTCACCCGGTGGTGGAGGCGGCCCTGGCCGGGCAGGGGGGCGAGGCCTTCGTGGCCAACGACTGCGACCTGGCGCCCGGGCAACGCCTGTGGCTGCTGACCGGACCCAACATGGCGGGCAAGTCCACGTTCCTGCGCCAGAACGCCCTGATCGCGATCCTGGCCCAGATCGGTTCCTACGTGCCCGCCACCTCGGCGCGGCTGGGGGTGGTTGACCGCCTGTTCAGCCGGGTGGGCGCCGCCGACGATCTCGCGCGCGGGCGCTCCACCTTCATGGTTGAAATGGTGGAAACGGCCGCCATCTTGCACCAGGCCACCGAGCGCTCGCTGGTCATCCTCGACGAAATCGGGCGCGGCACCGCGACCTACGACGGGCTTTCCATCGCCTGGGCCACGGTCGAATCCCTGCACGACGCCAACCGCTGCCGCGCCTTGTTCGCCACCCATTACCATGAGCTCACCGCGCTTTCGGCCCGCCTGCCGGCACTGGCCTGCCACACCATGCGCATCCGCGAATGGAAAAAGCAGGTGATCTTCCTGCACGAGGTCGGGCCGGGGGCGGCGGATCGCTCGTATGGCATTCACGTCGCCCGCCTGGCCGGCCTGCCCGCCCCGGTGATCCGGCGCGCCGAGGAAATCCTGGCCCAACTGGAAAAGGGCGAGGGCCCCCTGGGCCCGACGCGCCGCGCCGACGACCTGCCCTTGTTCGCCGCCGCCCGGACCCGCGCCCCCGACCCCGAGCCGACCCCCGAGCCGACCCCCGAGCCGACCCCCGAGCCGGACCCCGACCCCGTGCCCGATCCGGCGCCCGATCCGGCGCCTGAGTCGGCCGCGTCGGCGGTGATCGCGGCGCTCGCGGCCCTGGAACCCGACGATCTGACACCCCGTCAGGCCCAGGAGGCCCTGTATCGCCTGCGCGGAATGCTTGGCACCTAAAGCGGAGGTGCAAGGCTTTCTTGCTTGAACTCGCCGAAGGGGGAGGCGAAGACCTCCTTTAGGAGGGGGCGCCCCCCTCTTTCCTCGGGTGCGGCATTACTTGGAACCAGGCAAAAGGAACCGAAAAACAACGCCTGCCAACCAGCCGCCGCGAAATCGAGAGCCCTCCCCGGGCAGGAGTCCACCCGTTTTGCCGCGCTGCAAGACGGAAAGGACGCCTTTTTCGGAATGGGCATGAGTTTCGACTCGCTCAATGTTGCGAAGGTGTGTCGGTTCGCGAAGACGGACACCTTCCGCTTTTATTTCCCCTGCGGCCTTCCCGCCTTGCTGAGGGAGAGTCGGGGACAAATTTCGTCCCTGAAATCACGGCGTTCCGGGGGGGAAAAGCGGAGTAAACGCGGAATTACGGTCCCGGATTGCGTGTTTCACGCAACAAAAGAAAAGCTGGTTTCGGTATTTGGGCAAGGATATACTCCGCGCCCTCGCCGCCAGTCCGTACAGGAACCGTTGAATGCACGACATCATCCGCCAGCTCGATGCAAAACGAGCCGCGGCGCGCCTGGGTGGAGGTCCGCGCCGGATCGATAACCAGCACGCCAAGGGCAAGCTGACCGCCCGCGAACGCATCGACCTGCTGCTCGACCCCGGCTCCTTTGAGGAGTGGGATACCTTCGTTGAACACCGCTGCAACGAATTCGGCATGGACGAAAACCGGATTCCGGGCGATGGCGTGGTCGTTGGCCACGGCACCATCAACGGCCGGCTGGTGTTTTTGTTTAGCCAGGACTTCACGGTCCTGGGTGGATCCTTGTCCGAAACCCACGCCATCAAGATCTGCAAGATCATGGACAAGGCGATGGCGGTGGGGGCCCCGGTCATTGGCCTGAATGACTCCGGCGGCGCGCGCATCCAAGAAGGCGTGGACAGCCTGGCGGGCTACGCCGAGGTGTTTCAGCGCAACGTGATGGCGTCGGGCGTGATCCCGCAGATCTCGATGATCATGGGGCCGTGCGCCGGTGGCGCGGTGTACTCCCCCGCCATGACCGACTACATTTTCATGGTCGAAGACAGTTCTTACATGTTCGTGACCGGTCCCGACGTGGTCAAGACGGTGACGCACGAGCAGGTGACGGCCGAGGAACTGGGCGGCGCGATCACGCATACCAGCAAGTCGGGCGTGGCTGACCTGTCGTTTGAAAACGACGTGCATGCCCTGCTGCAGCTGCGCCGGTTCATGGACTTCCTGCCGTCGTCGAACAAGGAAAAGCCCCCGGTCCGCCCGACCAACGACCCCTGGGACCGGCTGGATTACTCGCTTGACTCCCTGATCCCCAACAACCCGAACAAGCCCTACGACATGAAGGAGCTGATCGAGAAGGTTGTGGACGAAGGGGACTTCTTCGAAATCGCCCCCAACTACGCCGGCAACCTGATCACCGGCTTCGGGCGCATGGAAGGCTCGACGGTGGGCTTCGTCGCCAACCAGCCGATGGTGCTGGCGGGCTGCCTCGACATCGACAGCGCCCGTAAAGGCGCGCGGTTCGTGCGTTTTTGCGACGCCTTCAATATTCCCATCGTGACCTTCGTCGACGTGCCGGGCTTCCTGCCGGGAACGGCGCAGGAATACGGCGGCATCATCAAGCACGGCGCCAAGCTGTTGTACGCCTTTGCCGAGGCCACGGTGCCCAAGGTGACGGTGATCACCCGCAAGGCCTACGGTGGCGCCTACGACGTGATGAGCTCCAAGCACCTGCGCGGCGACGTCAACTACGCCTGGCCCAGCGCCGAAATCGCGGTGATGGGACCCAAGGGCGCGGTGGAAATCATTTTCCGCCAGGACATGAGCGATCCCGAGAAGATCGCCCAGCGCACCGAGGAATACCGCCAGCTGTTCGCCAATCCGTTCGTGGCGGGCTCGCGCGGGTTCATTGATGAAGTCATCATGCCCTACGGCACGCGCAAGCGCGTGTGCCGGTCGTTGGCCATGCTGCGCAACAAGGACATCAAGAATCCCTGGCGCAAGCACGGTAACATTCCTCTGTAACGAAAGGCGCCCTGTCAGACGGATCCGGCGCCTGGCGCGCGGGCCCTGACAGGGACGCTCCGGGGGGCAGGGCGCCACGCAGGGCGCCGGCCCCTTGGGGATCCGCCAGGGCCGGCCGCCGACCGACCACCCATGAGACAGAAGCCAGCCAACCGGGGCACCTGATGTTTGAGAAGATCCTGATTGCCAATCGCGGCGAAATCGCCTGCCGCGTCATCAAGACCGCCCGTCGCATGGGCATCAAAACCGTGGCCGTGTTCTCGGATGCCGACCGCGACGCGCTCCACGTGGACATGGCCGATGAACGGGTGCACATCGGTGCCTCGGCATCGGCGCAAAGCTACCTGGTCATCGACCGCCTGGTTCAGGCCTGCCGCGACACCGGCGCCCAGGCCGTGCACCCGGGCTATGGCTTCCTGTCCGAGAACAAGGCGTTCCAGACCGCGTTGACCGCGGCTGGCGTGGCCTTCATCGGTCCCGAGACCCGCGCCATCGAGGCGATGGGCGACAAGATTGAATCCAAGAAGCTGGCCGCGGCCGCCGGCGTGAGCACGGTTCCCGGCCACATGGGCATCATCGCCGATGCCGACGAGGCGGTGGCCATTGCCCGCTCCATCGGCTATCCGGTGATGATCAAGGCATCGGCCGGCGGTGGCGGCAAGGGCATGCGCGTGGCGCGCACCGACGAGGAAGCGCGCGAGGGCTTCTTGTCGGCGGCCAACGAAGCGCGCTCCAGCTTCGCCGACGACCGGGTGTTCGTTGAAAAGTTCATTGAACAGCCCCGCCACATCGAAATCCAGATCCTGGCCGACGGCGAGACCTTCCTGTACGTCGGCGAGCGCGAGTGTTCGATCCAGCGTCGTCACCAGAAGGTGATCGAGGAGGCGCCCTCGCCCTTCCTCACCCCCGAGGTGCGCAAGGCGATGGGCGAGCAGGCCGTGGCCCTGGCCCGCGCCGTGGATTACAAGTCGGCCGGCACCGTCGAATTCATCGTCGACGCCAACCGCAATTTCTATTTCCTTGAAATGAACACCCGCCTTCAGGTGGAGCATCCGGTCACCGAAATGGTGACGGGCCTTGACCTGGTGGAATGGATGATCCGCATCGCCGCCGGTGAAAAGCTGACCTTGCGCCAGGACGATATTCGTCTCAATGGCTGGTCGCTGGAATGCCGCATCTATGCCGAGGATCCGTTCCGCAACTTCCTGCCCTCGACCGGCCGCCTCGTGCGCTACATTCCGCCGATCGAGGTCCCGGGCCAGGTGCGCGTCGATACCGGCGTGCAGGAAGGCGGCGAGATCAGCATGTTCTACGACCCGATGGTCGCCAAGCTGATCACCTACGGCAAGGACCGCCGCGAGGCGACGTCGCGCATGCGCCGGGCGCTGGATTCCTTCTACATCCGGGGAATTTCGCACAACATTCCGTTCCTGGCCTCGCTGTTGTCGCGCGAACGCTTCGTTGAAGGGCGTTTGACCACCAACTTCATCGCCGAGGAATACCCGAACGGCTTCGATGCCGCCCACCTGCCCCCCGACGATCCCACCGTGCTGGTGTCGGTCGCGGCGGCGGTCCATCACAAGGTGGTCGCTCGCAACGCCAAGATCAGCGGCCAGATCAAGGGCCACGAGAAGAAGGTGCGCGAGGGCTGGGTGGTGCGCCTGGGCGACACCGCGTATCCGGTCAAGGTGCGCGCGACCTCGGGCGGCCATGAAGTCGAGATGGACGACCGCCTGATTGCCATCACCCACGCCTGGGACTTTGGCCAGCCCCTGTTCCGGGCGACCATTGGCGACCGGCCGGTGGTGGTGCAGATCGAAAACCGGGGGGTGGCCTATCACCTGTCCCATGCCGGAAGCCAGGAAACGGCCCTGGTGCTGACGCCCGAGGCGGCCCATTACGCCGACCTGATGCCGCACAAGGCGCCGCCCGACCTGTCGCGTTTCCTGCTGTCGCCGATGCCGGGCCTTCTGGTGTCGCTGGCGGTCGAGGAAGGGGCCGAGATCAAGGCCGGGGAAACCCTGGCGGTGGTCGAGGCGATGAAGATGGAAAACATCCTGCGCGCCGAACGCGATGGCGTGGTGGCCCGCGTCCATGCCCGCCCCGGCGACAGCCTGGCCGTCGACCAGAAGATCCTGGAATTCGAAGTCTAACGTTTGTCAGGGAAAAGGGGGGGACCGCTTTTCCCGAAAAGGCAAGCTCGAACAAAAGGATCTGGAGTCTGTCCGCTTCAACGTGGAACGGACAGACTCCAGATCAATGAAACAAGGAAGACGTCACGGCCCCGGGGCGTAGGCGCGCAGGAAGACATCGAGCCCCAGGGCCACGTCGCGTTCAACCTGCTCGGGCGTGGGCTCGGGGCCGGCGTTCCACAGGCGCCACGACAAGGTGGCCCCCTGGCACAACGAAACCAGATGGCGCGCGGCCAGGGTGGGATCCGCCGGACGCAATTTGCCCACCGCCATGGCGGTGCCCAGGTAATGCTCCAGCCGGCGCAAGGTGGCCTTCGGGCCGCGTTCGTAAAACAGCTTGCCCAGTTCGGGGAAGCGCTGGGCCTCGGCGGCGATCATCCGCTGCAAGCGCACCGCCTCGTCGGTCAGGATCATGTCGGAAAACGCCAGACAGAAGCGGTACAAGCCTTCCTTGATTCCGGTCTCCAGCGACAGCGCTTCGATCGAACGCCCCTGAAGGCGCGCCGTGACTTCGTCGAGAACGGCGGCGAACAGGTCCGCCTTCGACGGGAAGTAGCTCCACAGGGTGGTTTTCGATCCGCCCACCCGGGACGCAATCAGCGACATCGGCGTGTCCGCGTAGCCACGCTCGAAAAACAGGGCCCGGGCCACCTCGATGATGGCTGCCCGCCGGTCATGCTTGCGCGCCTCGCGCCGCCCCAGAGCCCCGTGTGCTGAACCAGATCCGGCCACGGTGCTCTCACTCCTTCTCTTCACGGTAGACTGATCCGATACGCGGTTCCCACTTTTCGGATCTCGGTCCAGGGCCATGGCCGTACTATACAGTACGGTTTTGCGTTGACAAGCCGCCAGATCCCGCACATATGCTGTACCGTCCAGTACGGTCCATATCTCTTCGCGCCTCGCCTGGAACGCCTGGGCCGTGCGCTCCATCCGAGTTCCATGAAGGAAAGCCCCTTTGTCGAACGCTCCCCCTTCCGGGCCGGCGCGCGAGCCGTCCCCTGCCCCCTCCCCATCGACGCCGGAGCGCCCGGCCTCCCCGTTGCGTCGCCGCTTGCTGCTGGGATTCGCCGTGCTGGTGTTGGCGGTAGGGGCGAGCGTGGCCGTCAAGGAGATCGTCCTGGGCGACCGCTATGTTGAAACCGACAACGCCTATGTCGCCGCCGACATGCTGGATATCACGCCCCTGGTCGCGGCACCGGTGAAGTCGGTCGGGGTTGTCGATACCCAGGCGGTCGAGGCCGGCACCGTGCTGGTCACCCTCGACGACGCCGATTTGCGCCTCGCGGTGCAGCAGGCCGAGGCCGCCCTCTCGCAGGCCGAACGCGCCTTTCGCCAGACCGAGGCCACGGTGCGTTCCCTTCAGGCTCAACTGGCCGCCCGCGCCGCCGACGTGACCTCGGCCGAGGCGCGGGTGGTGTCGGCCCGCGCCGTGTTGCGCCGCACCACCACCGAGGCCGAGCGTCGCCGGGCCCTGCGCCCCTCGCACACCGTCTCGATCGAGGAATTGACCGCCTCCGAAACCGCCCGCGACGAAGCCGAGGCGGCGGTGCGCGAGGCGGAAGCGGCGGTTTTGCAAGCCCACGCCAGCCGCGACGCCGCCGAAGCCTCCCTGGCCGCGACCCGGGCCCTGATCGACGGCACCACCCTTGAAACCGCCCCCGATGTCCAGGCCGCGCGGTTGCGTCTGGCCCAGGCCCGCCTGGATCTGTCGCGGGCCGTGATCGCCGCCCCCGTGGCGGGAACCATCGCGCGCAAGGCGGTCGAGGTTGGCCAGCGGGTGGCGGCCGGCCAGTCCCTGATGCGTCTTGTCCCCTTGGGGGCGGTTTACGTGAACGCGAATTTCAAGGAAAGCCAGTTGAAGCGGGTGAGGGTGGGGCAGCCCGCCACGCTGCACGCCGACCTCTATGGCTCCAAGGTCGCCTATCACGGCACGGTGGAAGGCTTCGCGGCCGGAACCGGCTCGGTCATGGCCCTGATTCCCGCCCAGAACGCCACCGGCAACTGGATCAAGGTGGTGCAGCGCCTGCCGGTGCGCGTGTCCCTGGATCCGGCCGACCTGGCGGCGCACCCGCTGCGGGTGGGGCTGTCGATGACCGCCGAAATCGACACCGGCGCGACCCCCGACGCGGAGTAATCCCATGGCCACGAGCCCCGCCCCCGCCGCCGGAACCGGCCTGCTGCACGGCCCCAGCCTCGGCTTGGCCGGGGTGGTGCTGTCGCTGGCCAATTTCATGGTCGTGCTCGACATGACCATTGCCAACGTGTCGGTGCCCCACATCGCCGGCAGCCTGGGCATTTCGATGACCCAGGGGACATGGGTCATCACCTCCTACGCCGTGGCCGAGGCCATTTCGGTGCCTCTCACCGGCTGGCTGGCCCAGCGTTTTGGGGCGGTCACCGTGTTTACCCTGGCCATGGCCGGATTCGGGGTGTTTTCCGTTCTGTGCGGCCTCACCGACTCGCTGGGCGGCCTGGTGCTGTTTCGCATCGGGCAGGGGTTGTGCGGCGGCCCGATCATGCCGTTGTCGCAAACCTTGATGCTGCGCGTCTTCCCGCGCGAACGTCATGCCTCGGCCATGGGCACCTGGGCCATGACCACGGTCACCGCCCCCGTCGCCGGCCCGATCCTGGGCGGATACATCAGCGATAACTGGTCGTGGCCGTGGATCTTTTTCATCAACGTGCCGATCGTGATCATTTGCGTGATGGGGGCCTTGCGCCTGCTGCGCCCGGCGGAAACCCCCTTGCGCAAGCCCCGCATCGACCGGATTGGCCTGGTGTTGATGCTGGTGTGGGTTGCCGCCTTGCAAATCATGCTCGATACCGGACGCGAAAAAAACTGGTTCGAGTCGCCGGTCATCGTCGGCCTGGGTGTGACCGCCGCCATTGGCTTCGTGGTGTTCCTGATCTGGGAGCTGACCGAGCGCGATCCGGTGGTGAACCTCAAGGTCTTTCGCCATCGCGGATTCGCGGTCAGCACCAGCGTGCTGGCCTTTGCCTTTGGCGCCTTCTTTTCGTCGGTGGTGGTGATTCCGCAGTGGCTCCAGTCGATGGAGGGCTACCCGGCGACATGGGCCGGCTACGTGCTGGCCATGCACGGGTTGCTGGCCGTGGTCTTTTCCCCGGTGGCGGCCCGCCTGGCCGGGCGGGTCGATCCGCGTTTGCTGGTGTCGGCCGGCGTGGCCTGGCTCGGGGCCATGGCCTGGCTGCGCGCGGGCTGGACCAGCGACGCCAATTTCCTGACCTTTGCCCTGCCCCAGTTCCTGCAAGGCATTGGCATGCCCTTTTTCTTCGTGCCGCTCACGGTGTTGTCGATGCGCGCGGTGGCCCCCGAGGAAACGGCGTCGGCAGCGGGCGTGATGGCCTTCCTGCGCACCCTGGCCGGCGCCGTGGGGGCCTCGGTGACCGCGACCGCCTGGGCCGACCAGACCCAGGCCAACCGCGATGCCCTGGTCAGCGCGATGCCCGACATGGGGCGCACCTTGAATGACCTGATGGCACTGGGCCTGTCGTCGGATCAGGCACGGGCGCAGCTGGCCTTGCTGGTGGAACAGCAGGCCTCGACCCAGGCATTGATTCAGATTTTCCTGGTCACCATGGTGCTATTCCTGGTGAGCGCGGCCCTGGTCTGGCTCGCGCCTCTTTCCTCGGGCCCCAAGGGCGGTAGCCCCGGAGGCGGAGGCGGAGGCGGGCATTAAAAAACCCCGCCCCTGGCGCCGTCCCCTTTCCAGGAGAGGGCGGCGCCAGGGCTGGGGCGCACGGGGGCCGGAAGGGAAGAAGCCCCCAAAACAAGAAAGAACCGCCTGGAACGCTCAGGCGGCGTTCAGCAGCTTTTCAACCTTCTGGGTGGCCTGCATGGCATCAATGGCTTCGATGGCGGCCAGCTCGCAGGTCAGGCGCTCCAGGGCAAGCTCGTAAATCTGGCGTTCGGAGTAGGATTGTTCCGGTTGGGTGGCACTGCGGTACAGATCACGAACCACTTCGGCGATGGAAACCGGATCGCCGGAATTGATCTTGGCCTCGTATTCCTGGGCGCGGCGGCTCCACATGGTGCGCTTGACCCGTGCCTTGCCGCGCAAGGTGACCAGGGCGCTTTCCATGGTCTTGCGCGTCGACAGCCGGCGCAACCCCGACTCCCGGACCTTGGTGACCGGAATACGCAGCTTCATGCGATCGCGATCGAAGGCGATGACCAGCAAATCAAGGGCATGGCCGCCGATGGTCTGGTGCTCGATGGCCAGAACCTGTCCGACACCGTGCGCCGGATACACGACATAATCGCCGGGCGCGTACTGACACGAGTTGGTCATGTTGATTTTTCTCTCCATGTAAGAGCCTCACGCCCTCCATTGCGCCGGGGTCGCGTCACCGCCGGCGTCAGGACAAAGGCAAGACTCTTCGCAAGATCCGCAACTGCCGATGGATATGGCCGGACTGGAACGAACACTCCGGTTCGTGGCCGACCAATTGGAAAACCCCCTTTTTCGCCGGCGCCAAGGGACGCCGCGCGTGACAGTCTCCAGCTCGGGAACGATCCTCTTACGCCTAGCCGGCCAGACTCCGCCCGACCAAGACGCTGGTGGATCCTTGCTCCCCGATGGTTGTTTCCGGAGTCCCAGCCGTGGGATTGCCCCTTAAGAAAATAAGGGGAGCGATCCCGACATGGACCATGATCCACGTCGGTGGGCCGGCTCTGCCACGAACCCGCAGCAGATTGTGATTTATATCACACAATAACGGAAAATGACAGATCAAAGTCGCAAGGCGATACCGCGCGCGCCTTGCCCAAGACGAAAAACACCCCGTCCCCGCGTTCGGCGACGGGGTGCGGTCGCGATCAGCGGGGCGCGGGGCTTTCACTCAACAAGGCGACCTTTCCGGACTTGCCATTCCAGGTATCGGCGTCGGCCGGCACCGTTCCCTTGCGCAAAATATTAGGCCAAACGGACGCATACTTTCGATTAATTTCGGTCCACGGCGCGGCCCGCTCTTCCGAATCGGGAACGATGGCTTCGGCCGGGCACTCTGGCTCGCAGACGCCACAGTCGATGCACTCGTCCGGATTGATGACGAGAAAATTCGCCCCTTCATAGAAGCAGTCAACCGGGCAGACCTCGACGCAATCCTGATATTTGCACTTGATGCAGTTTTCCGTGACCACGTAGCTCATGGGTTCAGGGTTCCCGTGGTTGTGCCCCCGGCCGCCGGGCGGATCGGGCTTGCACCGCGTCCCGGAAGGCCGGCACGAGCCGGGAGCGTGCTTACCCAAGGGTGATACCATCGCTCCCGCGCGCCGTCAGCCCAGAAGTGACCGGCCGGGCCCGACGGGCCCCAGCGCTTCACCCGATGGCCCTGTTGCTCCTCTTGACGGCGGCGCGGGCTTGGGGTGCAGTCAAGGGCTTGTCACAAGGACCCGACCCACGGCCCCCTCCAGACGGGGCCCCACGGCGAGGGGAGGCTCACGATACAAGGGGGGGAGGGACCGCGCCGGCCATGATGACCACCCACGCGCCCCACGCCAACGCCATGCCGGGGGAAGACCTTCCCCCCGGGTTCAACGCCGCGCGCGTGTTCATCGACCGCCACCTGGCCGAAGGAAGGGCCACCAGGCCGGCGCTGTGTTCCCTGGATCAGGTCCTGACCTACGAGGCGCTGGCGCACGGCGTCAACCGGGCGGCCCATGGCCTGGTGCGCCTGGGGCTTGTCCGGGGCGACCGGCTGCTTTTGGTGATCCGCGACGAACCGGCCTTCTATTTCCTGTTCTGGGGAGCGATGAAGGCGGGCATCATACCGGTGCCGGTCAACACGCTGCTGCGGGCCCCCGACTATGCCTTCATGATCGACCATTCGGGATGCCGGGGGTTGATCTGGTCCGATGCCTGCGCCAGCGATGTCACGGCCGCGCTGTCGCTGGTGCCCGACGCCTTGCCCGTGGCCCTGCCGGTCAGCGAGGCCGCGCCCCTTTTGTTCGAGCATGGCCCCGACACCTTCGACGCGGTGGACGCGGGACCGGAAGCGCCGTGCCTTTGGCTTTATTCCTCGGGATCCACCGGCCGGCCCAAGGCGGTGGTGCACGCGCACCGCGATCTCGTGGCCACGGCCGAGCTGTATGGCGTGCGCACCTTGGGCCTGCGGGCCGACGACATCTGTTTTTCGGCCGCCAAGCTGTTTTTCGCCTATGGCCTGGGCAACGCCATGACGTTTCCGTTGTGGGTGGGGGGCACGGCGGTGCTGCTGGCCGAGCGGCCCACGCCGTCCAACACCTTCGCCATGATCGAGCGCTTCCGGCCCAGCGTGTATTTCGGCGTGCCCACCTTGTACGCCGCCTTGCTGGAGGCCTTGAAGACGCGCTCGCCCGATCTGTCGTCGCTCCGGCTGTGCGTGTCGGCGGGCGAGGCCCTGCCGCCCGATCTGTTTCACCGCTGGCACGCCGCCACCGGGCTTGCGCCGCTCGATGGCATCGGCTCGACCGAGGCCTTGCACATTTTCATTTCCAACCGCCTCGACAGGCCGCGCCCCGGCACCAGCGGCTGTCTGGTCGAGGGCTTCGAGGCGCGCATCGTCGATGATGGCGACCACCCGGTGCCGGTGGGGGAGGTGGGGCGGCTGCTGATTCGCGGCCCGTCCCTCACCTTGGGCTACTGGCGCGGGAACGGGCGCCTGGATGTCCCGTTCGAACGCGGCTGGCTGGACACCGGCGACACCTATTCCTGCGACGCCGAAGGCTACTTCACCTATCACGGCCGTTCCGACGACATGCTGAAGGTGGGGGGCATCTGGTGCTCGCCCTTCGAGATCGAAGGCGCCCTTATTGAACACCCCTCCGTGCTGGAAGTGGCGGTGGTCGGGCGCGAGGACGCGCACGGCCTGGTCAAGCCCGAGGCCTGGGTGGTGCCCACCGCCGGGGTGAGCGCCGGGCCCTTGCTGGAAGCCGCCTTGCAGGCCCACTGCAAGACCCGCCTCGCGCCCTACAAGTATCCGCGCACCTTCCATTTCGTCGAGGATCTGCCCAAGACCGCCACCGGCAAGATCCAGCGCTTCCGTTTGCGTCGGGGCGACGGGTGGGAGAACGACCGCTGAAGCCATGCTTGAGGCCGGGGCGGAAAGCGGGCATTGTTCCAGATCCCGTTCTTTTTCCCGCGAGGCGGATACCCCAATGAGCCGTGAAAAGCGCGTTTACTTGTACGACAGCACCCTGCGCGACGGCGCGCAGACCCAGGGCGTTGACTTCTCCGCCGCCGACAAGACGGCCATTGCCCGGGAGCTGGACGCGCTGGGCATTGATTACGTCGAAGGCGGCTGGCCCGGGGCCAACGATACCGACGACACCTTTTTCGCCCACCCTCCCGAGTTCACCCGGGGGCAGCTCGCGGCCTTTGGCATGACCCGCCGCGCCGGGCGCAGCGCCGCCAACGATCCCGGCTTGCAGACCCTGCTTTCCACGCCGGCCCGGGTCGTGACCCTGGTCGGCAAGACCTGGGATTTCCAATGCAAGGTGGCGCTGGGGGTCGATCTGGATGAAAACCGGCGCATGATCGCCGATTCCATCGCCCACACCGCCGCCACCGTCAACGAAGCCCTGTTCGACGCCGAACACTTCTTCGATGGCTACAAAAGCAATCCCGAGTACGCGCTTTCCTGCCTGAAGGCCGCCCTGGATGCCGGTGCCCGCTGGGTGGTGCTGTGCGACACCAACGGCGGCACCTTGCCCGGCGAGGTTGCCGGCATCGTCGCCGAGGTGACCAAGGTCATTCCCGGATCCCACCTTGGCATCCACTGCCACAACGACACCGAAAACGCGGTGGCCAACAGCCTGGCCGCCGTGATGGCCGGCGTGCGGCAGGTGCAAGGCACCTTGAACGGCCTGGGCGAGCGTTGCGGCAACGCCAACCTGATCAGCATCATCCCCAGCCTGATGCTGAAGCTGGGCTACGAAACCGGCCTGACCACCCACGACCTGGCCCGGCTCAAGCATGTCTCGCGCCTGCTGGACGAGCGCCTCAACCGCGCCCCCGATCGCCGCGCGCCCTACGTGGGCGACAGCGCCTTTGCCCACAAGGGCGGCTTGCATGTGTCGGCGGTGGAGCGCGATCCCCGTTGCTATGAACACGTGCCGCCGGAAGCGGTGGGCAACCAGCGCCAGATCCTGGTGTCGAACCAGGCCGGACGGTCCAACGTGCTGGCCCGTTTCCGCGAAATCGGCCTGGAAGTCGGCGCCGCGGACGAGCGCATCGGCCACCTGCTCGAAACGGTCAAGCAGATGGAAGCCAAGGGCTTCGCCTTTGATGGCGCCGAAGCCAGCTTCGAACTGCTGGCGCGGCGCGAACTGGCCGAGGTGCCCGAGTATTTCCGCCTCAGCAGCTTTCGCGTGATCGACGAACGGCGCTGGAACGCCCGGGGCGAGCTGATCACCCTTTCGGAAGCCACCATCAAGATGGAAATCGCCGGCGAACGGCACATGACGGTGGCCGAGGGCAATGGTCCGGTCAACGCCCTGGATGCCGCCTTGCGCAAGGTCCTGCTGCCGGTCTATCCCGTGCTGGGGGATTTGCGTTTGGTGGATTACAAGGTGCGCATCCTGACCCCCGACGCCGCGACCGCCGCCGTCACCCGGGTGATGATTGAAAGCGCCGACGCCAAGGGCAACCGCTGGACCACCGTGGGGGTGTCGGCCAACGTGATAGACGCGAGCTTCAACGCCTTGCACGACGCGCTGACCTACCGCCTGTTCAAAAGCGGGCAAAAGGCAGCCTGACCCTTCCCGCCCCCCCTTCGGGGGCACGATGACACCCCCGGATTCAAACCCGGGGGCGTTGTTCCCTTCCCTAAACAAGACGAGGACCGAGGAAAACCGAGTGGCCGGAACCGACCATACCCGCGCGGCCCAGCTTGCCGATCCGGCGACTGCGCCCGTGATTGTTTTGGTGCGTCCGCAACTGGCGGAAAACGTGGGCATGGTGGCCCGCGCCATGCTCAACTGCGGCCTCACCCGCCTGCGCCTGGTGGCCCCGCGCGAGGACTGGCTGGCCGACAAGGCCATTGCCGCCTCCTCGGGCGCCGACGGCCTGTTGCGCGATGCCCAGCCCTTTGAAACCGTCGAGGCGGCGATTGCCGACCTGAACCGGGTGTACGCCACCACCGCGCGCCGGCGCGACATGGTGAAATGGGTGCTCACCCCCCGCGCGGCGGCGGCGAACCTGCGCGCCTTCGGGGCCCAGGGCGAGCGCTCGGGCGTGCTGTTCGGGCCCGAGCGGACCGGTCTGGGCAACGACGACGTGGCGCTCGCCGACGCGGTGATCGAGGTGCCGCTTAATCCCGCGTACTGCTCGCTCAACCTTGCGCAGGCGGTTTTGCTGCTGGGCTACGAGTGGTTCCAGGCCGCGAGCGAGGCGCCCCCCGAACAGCTGGTGATCAACGCCAGCCGCCCGGCGACCCGGGCCGATCTCCTGGGCTTTTTCACCCACCTGGAGCGGGAACTGGACGCCTCGGGCTTCCTGCGCAACCTGGACAAGCGCCCGGGCATGATCCGCAATATCCGGGGATTGTTTGAACGCGCGGCCCTGACCGAACAGGAAATCCGCACCTTGCACGGCATCGTCAAGGAACTGCGCCACGGCCGGCGCGGGCCCGCCGACCCGGGCGAGGAACAGGCGTAAGCCCCCCGGACGGCCGGACGTTCGGGGCCTTTGAAGCCCCCTCCGGCCGCCGCCTCCTCCACCACACCCCGCGATGCGCGCCGTGCGGCCCCCCACACCGGGCCGCCCCAGCCTTGTATGTAAAATTTCAGATATACGCCAGAGAACATACTTGCCCTCGGGCTGGGGGCATGGTATCCGTAACCTCAGATATCTGATTTCGCGGATACAA
The DNA here is from genome assembly GCF_007992075.1 of Pararhodospirillum oryzae. Lineage (GTDB taxonomy): Bacteria > Pseudomonadota > Alphaproteobacteria > Rhodospirillales > Rhodospirillaceae > Pararhodospirillum > Pararhodospirillum oryzae. Next base: position 30,654 of record NZ_BJZO01000017.1, on the reverse strand, counting down.
AGGAGGCGTGCCATGCTGGAGCTGTTCTACGGGGGGCCCGTTTCGGGAAACCAGCGGTTCGCCCGCCCCGCGCTTGAAGCCGACATGATGCGGAAAATGTCGGAAACCAACGGCCTCAGCCTGTTCGGGCTGCGGCGGATCGGCAAATCCACCTTGCGCCTTCATGCCCAGGAAACGCTGGCGAGGACCGAGGGTCACACCGTCGTTTTCGTGGATGCCCAGGGCATTAACTCGATCGACCAGTTCCTGTTCGCCATCCTCAGGGGGATCCCGAAGGAATCGATCCCGGGGAAGATGCTGGACCTCCTGTCCGGCAACCCGGCCCTGCCGGAGACACTGCGCAATGCCTTGAAGGGGCTGGTGTCCAAGGGCACGGAAACGCAGGATCTGATCTCGGGGTACTGGCCGCTCATTTCCAGCGAAATCGCCGATGCCCTGGCCCGGGATCGCTCCCCCAAAACCCTGATCGTGGACGAATTTTCCTTCCTGATCCGCAACATGGCGCAGGCGGAGCCCGCCACGGCCGCCGCGCGCGTCAATGCCCTGCTCGCCTCCATGCGGCAATGGCGCGAAAACGGGCTGCGCATGCTGCTGACCGGATCCATCGGCCTGACGGGGCTGGTCCGCCAGTACAAATTTGACAGGGAGCACCTGAACGACCTTCAGGCGTTCACGGTGCCGGAACTGACCGAGGAGGAAGCCCGCGCCTTTGTTACCCAGGCCACGCACGAGCCCTCGAACGGCTCCTGGACGGCGGAGCACACCAGCGCCTTCCTGAGCGCCTGTGGTGCGTTCTATCCCTGTTTTCTGGTCAAGGGACTGCAAGCCCTGGACCGCGCCGCGCCACCACCGCCCGACACCCTGGAAGCCCTGTTCCGGCGCCAGGTGCGGGCCGATCTGCATGATCTGTTCATCAACCAGTTCGACAAGACCCTGGGCCGGTACCGCGAGACCGATCGCGCCCATGCCGACAGCGTTCTTCTGCCGATCCTGCGCGCGGTGCTGGACACGCCGGACGGCCGGCCCGAACCGGTGCTGGAACCGTCCCCCCCCTACGACACGGTTGATATCCGCACCGCCCTGACCATGCTGCGGGAGGATGGCTTCCTTGATCGCGACATGGGCGCGAACGATGACCGCGTGTGGCGCCCGGCCTCGCGCCTGACGACCCTGTGGTGGAAACAATCCAACCTGGGGGCCCGGGGATGAGCGACCACCCGCTGATCCAAACCTTCATGACGCACCGCATGACCGACGACGCGGTGCGCGCGCTGGCCACGGGCCGGGAGGAGGAAACCGCCCAGGTCCTGGACGCGGTGCGCCGCAGCCATGCCGCCGCGCCGGGCACCCTGCAACACGTGCTGATTTACGGCCCGCGCGGGTTCGGCAAGTCCTTCCTCACCCGGCTGGTCCAGATCCGGGCCGGGGACCTGGACACGGAAAGCGCCCCGCTGCGGTTCGTGCTGCTGCCCGAGGAGCAAAAAAACGTCACGCGCAATCCCCACGCGCTGCTGGCGTACATCGCCCACAAGCTGGCCGACCTGCGCACCGGCGAGGACGGGAGCTGGACGGAGTCCATGTTCCAATGGCCCGACCCGGCGAAGGAGGCCGCGCACTGGAACGAGGCCGCCAACACCCTGGAAGCGGAACTCGATCGGTCGTTCCCCGGCGGGCAGGGGCTGGCGGTGGTGGCCATCGAGAACTTCGACTTCCTGCTGTCCTCCTTGTTCAAGGAGGAGATCGCCGAACAGCGCCTGCGCGGATGGCTGGACCGCCCCGGCAACCGGGTGATGGTGCTGGCCACGGCCACCGGCACCGTGGACATGGACTATGACCGGCCGCTGTTCCAGGCCTTCCAGTCCATCCGCCTGCGCCCCTGGACCCCGGAGGACTGCATCGCCTATTTCGACCGTCATCGGCGCTCCCACGGCAAACCGCCCCTGGATGACGACCGGCGGGCCAAGGCCCGGGCCATTGCCGACTTCATTGGCGGCAACCCCCGTTTGGCCCAGTTGCTGGCCGACGTGCTGGACACGCAAGACGCCCTGAGCGTGGCCCAGACCATGACCGCCCTGGCCGACAAGCTGGCCGACTACTACCGGCGGCGCATCGACGACTTGCCGCCCCTGGCCCAGGGATTGCTGGACGCCCTCATCCGGGGGGGCGAGCCGACCTCGCAAACCGATCTGGCCGCCCGGGTCGGCGCCGACGGCCAGAACGCCATTGCCCGCATCATGCAGGATCTGCAACGCACCGACATCATCCGGGGCTATGACGAGCCCGGCGGCCGGTCGGTGCTCTATCAGGTTACCGACCGCGTGTTCGTGCATTTCTACCGCCTGCGCCAGGGCAACCAGAGCGCCCAGGACTCGCCCCTGACAACCATCCTGGATTTCCTGCGCGCCTTCTACTCCCGCACCGAACAGCGCGATCAGGCGCTGGCCTACCTCGACCAGGGCCGCCCGGCCGAGGCGCGGGTGTTCGCCGATCTGGCGGCGGAGGGGGGCGGGGACGGCGACAGCCCTTATCGCACGGATTGGGCCGGTCGTCTGGAACGGCTGGAGAGCGTGCGGCCCGGGTGCCTGCCGCTGCCGGTCGCGGAGATTGTCGCGCGCATGGACGCCTGCCCCGAGACGGCCTATGGGCTGGGCGGGGCCGATGGGGACCCTCTCGTCCGGGCAATCATCCAGGCCCAGGCCCTGGCGCGGATGGGCATGGCCGAAGAGGCCGATCGCACCCTCACGCGGGCCCTCGCGGAGACCGCGAACGACAAGACCGCCGAGGCCCTGTTGGCCCTGGAGCGGACATTTCTGCTTGTTGATGAACTTGATCGAATCCAGGAAGCGGTCACGTGCCTGCGCCGGATTGGCCCGGACGTGTTCAACGACTGGCCCCCGACCGCACGGACGGAAGGATTAACGGATCTTGCATGGTCTCTCGGTGCTTTGGGTGAGCACGACGCAGCCATCGCAACCGGGCGGAAAGCGGCCGCGCTGGCCGAAAAGACCAACGACATCCGGGGGCAGGCCAGGGCGTTGCTCCTCGTCGCCTTCTCGCTTGGCGAACTTGGCGACCACCAGGAGGTCCTCGCAACCGGACGGGAAGCCGCCGCGCTCGCCGAAAAGGCCAACGACATCCGGGGTCAAGCCATGGCGTTGGGCCTTGTTGCCTTCTCGCTTCGCCAACGGGGCGACCACCAGGAAGCCATCGCAATCGGGCGGGAAGCCGCCGCGTTGGCTGCCCAGGCTGGCGCTGTGGACGAGCAGGCGGACGCCCTGAGGCTCGTCGTTTTCTCGCTCCGGGACACGGAGCAGAGGGAAGATGCTGCGGCGACCGCCTTGGAAAGCGCCGAGTTGGCCTTCTCCGCCGACAAGGCGTTCACCGCAATGTGGTCAGTGTCGATCGTGCTGGAGAGTGCGGCCGAGACTCCCTGTCCCCAGGCGATCGCGCTGTTCGGTCGATGGATGGACCTATGCCACACCCAGCCGGACGCGAACACTGCCGACTGGAGGATTGCTCTTGCCGGCCTTTTCGCCGCAGCTGCACGGGCGCGCGCCTGGGAGAGCCTGGACGCCCTCCTTCACGACCGCCGCGAGGCATTCGCAAACGCGAAACCACTGTACTTTTTTGGACAGGAGATCGGGAGGGCCATCGCCGCGACCGGCCGGGACGAAGGCCGCGCGATGGGTTTCGCATCGGCGGCCGGTATCCTGCCGCGTCTCGCCGCCTTCGGCGCCGACATGCCGTATCCCCCGGCCGGTTTCAATTCATGGATCTCGAACGTTGTGGCGGGCCTTGCCGGAGCCTGCCGCGATCCGGGGCTGTTGCGCGATGTCGCCGGACTGCTGACCACGGATCTGGCGCCCGAGGCCCCGGCCCAGGCCATCCTGCTGCGGGCGCTGGCCGACGTGGACGCGGCCGAAAAGCCGGAGCGGATCCTGGCCCGCCTTGACCCCGACGTGGCCACCTGGATCCGTCGCGTGCGCGGCCTGCCGGACCCCACCCCGCGCGCCGCGAAAAAGAGAAGCCGCAAACGCTGAGCCAAAACCGATCGCGCGGCCCCGGCCGCCGATCGCAAAAAAGGGGGGAAGCGGCGAGCGCTTCCCCCCTCAAGCCTTGCAACGACGACCGGTTTAATGCGCCGCGCTGGCCACCTTGGTGCCCGAGGGCGTGTTGCGGAAGGCCACGGCGATGCGCTCGCGTTCCTTGCGGAAGGCCGCCAGATCCTTGCCCAGCAGGGCCTTGCTGGCCGCGAAGCGGACGTTCATCGGGTTGACCTGGGCATTGCCGCGCAGGATTTCATAATGCAGGTGCGGCCCCGTGGAGCGGCCGGTGCTGCCCACGAAACCGATCACCTGCCCCTGGCGCACGCGCACGCCCGGGCGCATGCCGCTTGCGAACCGGCTCATGTGACCGTAGGCGGTGGAAAACTCGGCGGTGTGGCGCAGGCGGATATAGTTGCCATAGCCGTTGGTCGGACCGGCGCGTTCGATCACGCCATCACCGGCGGCATAAATCGGGGTGCCGGTGGGCGCGGCGAAGTCCACGCCCTTGTGCATCTTGGAATAGCCCAGAATCGGGTGGCGGCGCATGCCAAAGCCCGACGAAAGCCGGGCGCCGTTGATGGGCGTGCGCAGCAGGGCCTTGCGGATCCCCTCGCCCTTTTCGTTGTAATAATCAACGCCGCCGTCGGAGTCCTCGAAGCGGTACAGGCTGTAGCGCTTGCCGGAAACGGTCATCGAGGCATAGAGCAGGTCACCGGTGCGCACCGTGCGGCCGTCGTCGGTATCCATCTGCTCAAAGAACATCTCGAACGTGTCTTGCTCGCGCAGGTCACGCTGGAAGTCGATGTCGTATGAAAAGATGCGGATCATGTCGGCCAGGACCCGTTGCGGCGCGCCGGCCTTCATCCCCGCCTCGAAAAAGCTGGAATGAATGGTGCCATCGTAGCGGGCCACCCGGCGCACCAGCGGCGCTTGCTGCTTGTCCACCGTGATGGTGTCATCGTCGGCCCGGGCCAGGGAAACGGTGGTGCCCACCGAGGGCTCGAAGCTGAGGCCTTGCCATTTCAGATCGTCGGCCGACGACGAGGTGTAGGAAAGGGTCACTTCCTGGCCGGCGCGCAGGGCGCGCGGATCGAACACCGGACGCAGGGCTTCCACCGCCGCCTGGGCAAGGCCGCGATCCACGTCCTGGTCGATCAGCAGGCCCATCAGGGTTTCGCCCGAGGCCACGGTCAAGGTGACTTCGATCGGGCCGGAGCTGGCGGTGTCGGAGGAGTCGGGGGGTGCGCCGTCCGCCACGGCGGGGGAGGCGTCGGCGTCGTCGGTGTCGGAAACGAGGTCGCCGGGATCCCCAGGATCATCCAGGGCGGTGGTGTCGGTGCCTTCGGCCTCGTCCGCCGAGGGCAGTGTATCGTGGGTGGTCCAGGGAGAAAGCGGTTCCGGGGTGTCTTCCTGGCGCTTTTCGGTCCCCGGGGAGGCCGAGGGGGCGGTGGGAAGGGTCGCGGCGAACGAACGCGGGGCCACCGTGGCCAGGTGATCCTCCTCGCGCAGGGCCAGGGGCAGATCCTGACCCCCATCCCCGGGCAGGGGGGTCGCCAGCGCCACCTGAGCCGGTTGCGGATCCCCCGTCCCCCCCGTTCCCGGGAGGGGACCCAACCCGGCCCCGAAATAGGCCAGGGTTCCGCACGTGGCCCCCACAAGAGACCCCAATAGGGTGAAGAGGACCGGCCTCGCGGTCGGTGTCATCGTGGAACTCCCCGTCTGGTTTGGCGTTGGTGTCTTGCGGCGGGTGGCCGGCCTGATCCAAGGATCATGCGCCGGGAATGAAAACGACCGTTGCCAGCCCACGCTCCAAGCCGTGTTCCCTGCGCGGAGAATGCGGAAGCAGCGGGCCCCTTGTCAAACCTTAAACGCCGTGGGGTCATCTTGAAGCGCAACATCATGATGTGACACATGAAAATGTCCAGCGCATCCATTTGCAAACAAAGATTAATGCCAGGTCTACAGAGACTCGGATACCGCCCCGCCCCGTGGAGTCGAATGGGACAAACCGTTAACGTCCGTCCGCCGGTCGACGGGACGCCCCGCTTGTTTTGTTGCGACGCGACAAGGAAAGAGAGCGACAAGGCGCCCCTCGCCGTCTCTTGACATCACGCCTGGGTTCAAGCCCTTCTGGCGAAGGCGGGGAATGGGGCCGGCGGGCCCTGTTCAAAAGGACGGAAGGGGGGACCTCGCCAGGACCCCACACCAACAAGGGCGCACGGTCATGCAAGTCATTGGCTTTTTCATTTTGCTGGGCTGCTTCGTGTGGGCGGGGACCAACGTCGTGGTCTGCCGTACCATTTCCTCGTTCGCGAAGGCGTTGTGGCTGGCGCTGCTTCTGGTGCCCGGGGTCGGGTTCATCACCTGGTTTTTCATCGGCCCCCGCGCCTCGATCTAGCCGGGAGCGCCTGAAGGGGCCCTCCCTCGGGCCCCTTGCCTTATTCCCTTGCCCCCTTCTTGTCTACTAGAGTCTGCCCACTTCAGGGGGGAGCGGACACAACGCGCTGCCCGCCTTGCCCGGGCACCCTCTCGCTCATCGCCGCCGGGGCCGCGAGGCCTGGGCGGCCCGGGTCAGGCGCAGCACCAGGCGTTCCAGGGTGGAGCGTTCCACCACGCCGCTGGATTTCAGGTCGATTTCGGCTTCCAGGATCAACTCCAGCGCCTGCGCGAGGCGCGCCACCGGCCACGCCGAGGCCTGGGCCCGGAAGCGGGCACTGGCGGTGAAGATCACCGGCGGCTTCAGCGTGGCCATCGCCTGTTCCAAGGATCGGCCCTCGGCGACCAGTCCCGCCACCTGATGCAGGCGCATGAAATGGCGGGCCAGGGCGCGAACCAGGGCCACGGCCGCCGTGCCCTCGCGGCGCTGGCGATCAAGCACCCGCAGCGCCCGCGCCGCCTCGCCCTCGGCCACCGCGTGGACCAGATCGTCCATCTCCAGGCGGGCGGTGTCGCCCACCGAGGCCTGGGCATCGGCCAGTTCCACCCGGTCCTTGCGCCCGCAATAGGTGATCAGCTTGTCGATTTCCGAGCGGGTCAGCGCCCGATCGCCCCCCAGCTGATCGGTCAGGAACCCCATGACCTCCGAATCCGCCGCCAGCCCCGCCGCCGCCAGCATGTCGCGGATCACGGTTTCCAGGGTCCGGCCTTCGTCGGCGTAGCAGGGCAGGGCGGCGGCGATCGGGCTGCCCTCGAACAGCACCCGCAAGCTGGAGCGCGCCCCCAGCGTGCCCCCTTGCACCAAAACCAGGGCCTCGCCCATCGGGTGTTCCAAGAAGGGCTTGAGCCGCGAGGCGTGCGCGTCGCCCACGTCGCGCACCCGCACCACCCGCCGCCCCCCGGTCATCGACAGGGCCGCCGCCTCGTCGGCCAGACGGGCGGGATCGCGGGTCAGGTCGTCGCCGGTCAGCTCGCACACCCGAAACGGGTCGCCCGGGTCGTCCACCACGGTGCGCAGCAGACGATCGAGGCGTTCGCGCACCAGCCCTTCGTCGGCGCCATACACCAGCACCGCCCGTACCTTGGGGTCGGGCGTTTTCAAAAAGGTCTGAATCAAGGCGCCGGTCAGCTTCATGGGCCGTTTCCGGGCACGCCCTAGCCGCGCCGGGTGGGGCCGCCCACCTCGACGAAATAGGCGGCGATCCGGGTGTAAATCTGATCGGCCAGGGAATGCGCCACCCGGTCGTCGAGATCGCGCACCGCCACCCGGTCGGCGAACGGGGAATCCAGGCGGTCAAACGACGACCACGCCGATTCCGTCCCAAACACCAGATCGCGCGGCGCCTCGGCCCCTTCCTGGTTCAAGGCGCGCAGCGTGAAGGTGGCGTTGGCGGTCAGGGTCTGGTGGGTGATCTTGCCGGCCAGGTTGATCCCGCTGCCCGTGAGCGCGCGGCGCACCGAAATCGCCAGGCCAAACGCCGGCCGGTCGGGCAACCCCATTCGGTCGAGCAGGGCATTGCGCAGCGCCTGGGCCAGCCGGGTGTCGTCGTCGCCCCCCGATTCAACCCGGTGAACGTAGATCAGGCCCAGAAGGGCCGGGACCGACGCGGTCCCCCCCGGACCCGGCCGGTCGGCCAGGGCCGAGCGAAAACCGCATCCGGCCAGGCCAAGGGCCCCCAGGGCCAGGGAAACGCCAGCACGGCGACGGGACAGCACGGGCGACACCGGTCAGGCCTCCTGGTTGGAACAAGGGGAAAGGGCCGGACCCCGGGGCCCGGCCCTTTGCCTTAGACAATAATGTTGATGATCCGGTTGGGAACCAGGATCACCTTGCGCACCGGCTTGTCGCCCACCTGCGCGATCACCGTTGGCAGGGCCAGGGCCGCCGCCCGGGCCTGATCCTCCGGCGCATCCACGGGAAGGTCAACACTGCCGCGCCGCTTGCCACACACCTGGACCACCACCGTGATCACGTCGTCGCGCAAGGCCTCCTCGGACCATTGCGGCCACGGCGTGGTCGCCAGCACGGTGTCGTGGCCCAGCAGCCGCCACACTTCTTCCGCGATGTGCGGAATCATGGGCGCGGCCAGACGCACCACCGTTTCCAGGGCGAAGCGCACCACCGGGCCCGCGTCCGGGGTGGCCGGATCAAGGGCGGCAAGGGCGTTGGTCAGCTCGCGCACGCGGGCGACCGCGTTGTTGAAGCGGAACTTCTCCAGGTCCTCGGTGACCCCGGCCATGGTCTTGTGCGCCTGACGGCGCAAGGCCTCGGCCGCCGGCGACAAGGTGTCGGGCAGGGGAGCCCCCGCCGGCCCCAGATCCACGGGCGGCTGGGTGGCGAGGCGCCACAGGCGGGCAATGTAGCGCGACGCGCCATCAATGCCCGCGTCCGACCAGTCCATGTCCCGTTCGGGCGGGCAGTCGGAGAGCATGAACAGCCGCGCGGCGTCGGCGCCATGGGATTCCAAGGTGGCGGTGGGATCGACCACGTTCATCTTGGACTTCGACATCTTTTCCGAGCGGCCCACCGTGACCGGTGCCCCGTCCCTGGCCCGGACCACCAGCCCGTCGGCGGTGCGGGTGATGTCGTCGGGCCCCATCCAACCGCCATCGGGCGCGCGGTAGGTTTCATGGCAGATCATGCCCTGGGTAAACAGGCCGGCAAAAGGCTCGGCCAGGCCCAGATAGCCGCACTCCCGCAAGGCCCGGGTGAAGAAGCGCGAGTACAAAAGGTGCAACACCGCGTGTTCGACGCCGCCCACGTACTGATCCACCGGCAGCCAGTAGTCCACGGCCGCGCGATCGAAGGCCACGTCGTCGGTCTGGGGCGAGCAGAAGCGCGCGAAATACCACGAGCTTTCAAAGAACGTGTCGAAGGTGTCGGTTTCGCGCCGGGCCGGGCGGCCGCACACCGGACAGTTCACATGCTTCCAGGTGGGATGATGATCCAGCGGGTTGCCGGGCTTGTCGAAGGTCACGTCGTCGGGCAGTTGCACCGGCAACTGATCCTCGGGCACCGGCACGATGCCGCAGTGATCGCAATGGATCATGGGGATCGGGCAGCCCCAGTAGCGCTGGCGCGACACGCCCCAGTCGCGCAGGCGGAACTGCACCACGCCCTCGCCCAGGCCCAGCTCGGCGATGCGCGCGATCGCCGCCGCCTTGGCCTCGGCCACCGACAAGCCGTTCAGGAATTCCGAGCGGATGGCCACGCCGTCGCCCGTGAACGCCTCGGTGCTCTGGTCCTGCCGGGCGGCGAAGGCTTCGGCGTCCTCGCCCACCGGGGCCACCACCGTGGTCACGGCCAGGCCATACTTGCGCGCGAAATCCATGTCGCGCTGATCATGGGCCGGACAGCCGAAGATCGCCCCGGTGCCGTATTCCATCAGCACGAAGTTGGCCACGTACACGGGCAAGGTCGCATCGGCCACGAAGGGATGACGCACCCGCAAGCCGGTGTCGTAGCCCTTCTTCTCGGCGGTTTCGATGTCGGCTTCGCTGGTGCCCATGCGGCCGCATTCGGCAATGAACTCGGCCAGGGCGCCGTCGGTTGCCGCCAGTTCGCTCGCCAGGGGATGATTGGCCGAAATGGCGCAGAACGAGGCGCCAAACAGCGTGTCGGGCCGGGTGGTGAACACCTCAAGGCTGTCGTCGCGCCCGACCAGGGGGAAGCGCACCCGCGCCCCTTCCGAACGCCCGATCCAGTTGGTTTGCATCAGGCGCACCTTGTCCGGCCAGCGGTCCAAGGTGGCGATGGAGTCGAGCAGATCCTGGGCGTAGGCGGTGATGCGCAAGAACCATTGCGACAGCTTGCGCCGCTCGACCGGCGCGCCCGAGCGCCAGCCCTTGCCGTCGATCACCTGTTCGTTGGCCAGCACGGTGTGTTCCACCGGGTCCCAGTTGACCCAGGACTCCTTGCGGTAGGCCAGGCCGGCCTTCACGAAGTCCAGGAACATCTTCTGTTCGTGCTTGTAGTAGGCGGGTTCGCAGGTGCTGACCTCGCGGTCCCAGTCGATGGACAGACCCATCGGCCGGAACTGGTCGCGCATCACGGCGATGTTGCGCCGGGTCCACTCTCCCGGATGGACGCCCCGCTGGATGGCGGCATTCTCGGCCGGCAGGCCAAAGGCGTCCCAGCCCATGGGATGCAGGACATTGAAACCCTGGGCCCGCTTGAAGCGGGCCACCACGTCCCCCAGCGTGTAGTTGCGCACGTGGCCCATGTGGATGCGCCCCGACGGATAGGGGAACATTTCCAGGACGTAGTACTTGGGCCGGGCGGGATCGACGACGGCCTTGAAGCAGCCGGCTTCGGTCCAGACGCGTTGCCAGTGGGCTTCGGTTTCCCTGAAGGAGTAGCGGTCCTCGGACGCCATTCTAAGGGGTGCCTTCCTTAATACGTCGGGGAAGGGGAAGAAGGCGGGCGGCCCCCCCGTTCGAACCGCCGCCCGGGGGTCACTTTTCCAGCACGGCCAGGCGCAGCTGCCGCGCCCGGGTGAGGATGATGTTTTCCATGTCGGAGGCCATGCGCGCGTTGACCGGCGCCTCGGTCCAGGTGCCCCGGGCGTCGCGGGTCTGGCGGAACACCGCCACCTTGATGCCATCGGCGCGCAGGCCCTTGCCCAGAATGTACACATTGGCCTTGAAGCGCTCGTCGGGCGCGCCGGGCGGGGAATACCAGTCCGACAGGATCACGCCGCCAAACGGATCGGCCGAGGTCAGGGGCATGAAGGCAATGGTGTCGAGCGACGCCCGCCACAGGAAGCTGTTCACGCCCACGCCGGTGGCGCCGGCGTCTTCCTTGCTTTTGTCGTCGCCCAGCAGGCTCAGCCCGCCCGGACCAAACAGGCCCTTGCGCTCGGGCGGATTGGCGGGATCGACCATGACCCGCTGGCCGGTGCTGCGATCGGTTTCGGGATAGACCGCCTTCGAGCCCTCGCAGGCCGTGAGCGTCAGGGCCAGGAGACCCGCCATTCCCGCCACTCCCGCCCGAAAGCGACGGGAGGACGCAAGACCACTTTTAAGATGGGACATGGGTGAGCCTACCCTACCAGCCTGTCTATGGACGACGCGCGGAGACCGCCCGGCATGCCGGGCCCCGCTATGGGAGGCCAACCATACCGGGGGCTGTCAAGATTTTCCATCCCCGTCACGCGCGCTCCCCCTCGGCCCAGCCCTCGATCGCCGCCACCCCGCCCAGGGCGCCCGGGGGCAGGCGCCGGGCGGTGCGTGTGTTCACGCCCCCAAGAGCCATCACGCGCGGCCCGGGCCGCTTCCTTCCCCCCGCCGCCAGCAACGCCGCGCGCAGCGGCCCCAGGCCCGGCGCCCCGGGATGGCTTCGGGTTGGAAACACCGGCGAGAGCATCACCACCGACGCTTTCAAGGCTCGCGCCCGGGCGAGGCCCGCCGCCCCGTGCGCCGCGCAGCACAGGATCCGGCCGGCCCCGGCCCGACGCCACAACAAGACCCGCGCCAGGGGAACCCGGCGCGCCACCCCCTCGGGCAGGTGCACCCCGTCCAGGCCCCGGGGCAGGGGGGGCCACGGCCCGCTCGCCGCCAGCGCCACCCGCAGGCCCAGGCGCCGCGCCCGCCGCCCGAGCCGGACCGCGAGCGCCACGCCCTCGGCGGCTGGCAGGCCATGGGCGCGCACCACCACCAGGCCCCCCCGGGGCAGGGCATCCAGGCACGCGGTCGGATCGGGGAGCCGCCTGGGGTCGCTCAGCAGCACCGCCGCCACGGGCCGGCCCTGCGCGGCCCCCGGGGTCCTCCTGGCCGACCCCTTGCCCCGCAGCGCACGCGCCAGGCGCCGGGCCTGGGACGCAAGACTTGCGATCACGCCCGGGTCCTCCTACTCCTGGGGATCCCCTTTCCGTGGTCCTTGGTGCCCGCCCCGCCGGACCCCTGCCTGGACTTTGCCGTCATGACCCATCCCGACTCCTCTTCCCTGCCCGACTCCTCTTCCCTGGTCGACGCGGCCCAACGCCTGAGCGAGGCCCGCGCCGCCCTGGCCGATGCCTGCCGCGCGGTCGAACGCGATCCGGCCGGCGTGACCCTGGTCGCCGTCAGCAAGACCCAGCCCGCCGAGGCCCTGATCCCCGCCCTGGAAGCCGGGCAGCGGGTGTTCGGCGAAAACCGGGTGCAGGAAGCCGCCACCAAGTGGCCCGCCCTGCGCGAGCGCTTTCCCGATATCCAGTTGCGCCTGATCGGGCCCTTGCAAACCAACAAGGTCCGCGAGGCCGTGGCCCTGTTCGACGCCATCGACAGCGTGGACCGTCCGCGCCTTGCCGAGGCCCTGGCCGCCGAGATGGCCCGCCAGGGCAGGATCCTGCCCGTTCTGATCCAGGTCAACACCGGCGAGGAACCGCAAAAGGCCGGAATCCCGCCCCGCGAGGCCGACGATTTCCTGCGCCAGGCCCGGGAAACCTGGGGCCTGCGGGTGGAAGGGCTGATGTGCGTGCCCCCGGTGGACGAGGAGCCGGCCCCGCACTTCGCCCTGCTGCGCGAAATCGCCCGACGCCACGACCTGCCGGTGCTCAGCATGGGCATGAGCGCCGATTTCCCCGTGGCCATCACCTTTGGCGCCACCCACGTGCGCCTGGGCACCGCCTTGTTTGGCAGCCGCCCCAAGCCCTGAACGCCTCCTTGCTTCCCTCAGGCGCCGGCCCGGATCTCCAGCACCGTGGCCGGCCCGCACACGGCGAGGAGGGCGCGCAGGTCGGCCAGGGCCAGGGCCACGCACCCGGCGGTGGGGCGCCCCCCGGGGTCGGCGACGTGCAAGAACACGGCACTGCCGGCTCCCGGCACCACGGGATCGTCGTTGTGGCCCAGCACCACCCCCAGGTCATAAAGGCCATCGTCGCGCCACATCGATTCCGCGCTGGCCGGGTAGGGGAGCGTGACCTCGCGGTTATAGGCCGGGTCGGCGGGATCGTCGCACCAGCCCAGGGTGGGCGTCAGGGCCCGTACCGGCAGCCCCGTGAGCGGCGCCGTTTCCCGGTCCGGGCGATAGAACACCCAGCGCAGGGCAAACACCCCCGCCGGGGTGGCCCCGTCGCCTTCAACCTTGTCCTGCTTCACGCCCGATCGCCCCAACCGCGCCGGGGCCGTCCAGGTCCCCGCCCGAAGGTTTCCGTCGGGGGTGACCACGATCCGCGCGACCGGTGGCCGCGCGCCGGCGGGATTTTCATCCGCACCCGGAATATTCCAGACCGACATCACCCCCCCTCAAGGACACGTGGCTTTTGTTCCGACATGGGATCGAACAAGCGGCCCGCCGTCGGCGGACGTGCGCCCATGCCCAATCCGGACGATGGCCGGGATCCCATTCGTTCTCTTTCATGGATCGGAAAGAGGCAAGAGGCCGGCTATTCAGGCATTGATGCGGGTTCCGCCCAGGGGGATCGCGCCGCGTGCCTTTTCGTATTTTTCCAGGTTCCGAAGCATCCGCTCCATGTACCAACCCTGATCGTTGGTTCCGGTGGCTTCGGGCGTGGACGGCGCCGGGGCTTCGCCCAAGGGGGAGGGCGACGCGTCCGGAGCGGGGGACGCCTGTTCCCCGGAGGCGGCGCTGGCGGGTGCCGGAGCCGGAGCGGAGTCGGCCGGCATGGCCTCCTCGACCGGTGGCGTCGAGACGCGGGCCGTTTCCTCTCCCCCCACGGCGGGCAACGGCGCGAGCGGGGCACCGGCCGGAAGGGCAGCGCGCTGGGCCAGCGCCGGCTGGCGCGCCTCGGTGCGGGCAGCGGCCTGGAAGGTGCCGGTGGACGACGACGCGGGCGGCGCCATGAAGCCCGACGGAGCCGAGGCCACGGTCATGGTCTGCAAGGCATTCTCGCCCAAAGGCACGGTCGCCGGATCCACGGCGGGTTCCGGGGTCGCGGCCGCCCCGGCATGGTCCAGGCGCATTTCCAGGAGCTGGCGCGCGGTCATGCCATCGGTGAGGCCCGAGGGCGCCGACGAGGGCGCCGGGGCGGCGGCGGCCAGTTGCGGCGCGGCCGAAGCGGAAGACAACGAAGCGCCCGACGAAGCGCCCGACGAAGCGGAAGACGCCGCCGAAGCGCCCGGGGGCACCGACGGCAGCGGCCGCCCGCCCAGGTTATGGACCACCGGCCCGGTGCGGCCGGCCCGGCTCTGGTAATCGGACAGGCTCATTCCCTGCGCCCCCTGGGCATGGGCAGCCCGGGAAGCATGGGAAGCGGACGAGGGCAGGGCGTGCGAGGCGGCGGCCGTGCTGGCGTGGGCGGCTTCGCCGGAAGCCGGTGCCGGCACGGTGGCCGAGGCCAGTTGCGGGGCCAGGCCCGAGCCCTGGCCCGCCGACAGGGCGGCCAGGGTCGCCCCCGTGCTTTCCTGGGTGGCCTGGGCCAGGGCATCGTAGCCCAAGGGCGCGACAGAGGGGGCGGAGCCCGAGGCCCGGGCCTGCTGCTGCGGTATGATCACATCGATCTGGGGCGGCGGGCCGCCCGTTCCACTACCCGAAGCCGGGGCAGGGGAGGCCGCCGCCGGAGCCACCCCCGGCGGCGTGAGGGCGTCGTAGCCCAGCGGGGGATTGACCGGGTCAACGCCCCGGGCCACCACGGCGGCCGTTCCGGCGGCACCCGGGGCACCGCCCCCCGCGCCGGCGGCGCTGGCCGCGCCCCCCTGGGCCCACGCCGCCGTCAACAGATTGACCGGCCCCGAGGAGGCCGCCGGCGACGCGGCCGGTTGTCCGGCGGAGGCGGTGGCCTGGGGTTTGTCGTCCTCGCCAATCACGGCCGCGATCAGATGGTCGCCCAGGTCCTCGCCCGTGGCTTTTTCCGCCACGACGTTGATGGCCGCGCCCGCCAGCCCGAACGGACCGCCAAACAGGAATCCCCCGGCCAGACGCGGGCCGGATTTCAGCTCGTCGCCGGTCAGGTGACGGTAAACATTGCCCACCAGGGGGATGTGTTGCAGGGGATTGACGACATCAAGCAAATCCCAAAACGACAGATCGCTCAGGAAATCGTCGTTGATGACCTTGTCGCCTTCGATCCGATAGCCATCGGTGGAGGCGGCCGACGGGGAAGCGGCCGACGCAGTGGAAGCCGGGAGGGCGGCGGAAGTGTCGACGGCCATGGGAGTCCCTCGTGCGGGTAAGGACGGGCAGGGAGGGTGCCGGACGGTCACGAAGCGTGAGAGTCACCAGGAATCATAATCAAAAACCGTGCCAACGCCAACAGCCAAGGCCGGACAACCCCTTGGCCAGACTCCGCTTTCCGGGAACGGGGGGGATCGCCCCCCAAGCGGAACTTTCTGCCCGGTGCCCCGGAATCGGCTGCCCGGTCCGCCTATCCTGGACCCGAAGGCGTTCAGAAAAGATGACCGCCGCGCCGGGCCTTGGTTTCCAGATAGCGCCGGTTATGGGGATTGGGCGCGTAGATGTGCGGCACCCGTTCCACCACATCAACCCCATGGCGCGACAGCGCTTCCACCTTCAAGGGATTGTTGGTCAGCAGCCGGACCTGGGTGATGCCCAGCTGCGACAAGATGCGCGCCGCCGGCAGGTAAATGCGCTCGTCGTCGTCGAAGCCCAGCTGCCCGTTGGCGTCCAGGGTATCGAACCCCTGGTCTTGCAACTGATAGGCCCGCAGCTTGTTGACCAGGCCAATCCCCCGGCCTTCCTGGGCCAGGTAGAGCAGCACGCCGCTGCCCTGGGCGGCGATGGCCTCGATCGCGCCGCGCAGCTGGTCGCCGCAGTCACAGCGCAGCGACCCCAGCAGGTCCCCCGTGAAACATTCGGAGTGCAGGCGGGCCAGCACCGGCCGCGACGGGTCCAAGGTGCCCACCACGATGGCCACGTGCTCGGTGCCGCCATCGGCGGGCCGGAAGGCCAGGATCCGGGTATCCTCGGCGCCGGCCAGGGGCACCCGCGCCTCGCCCACCTGGCGCAGCGAGCGCGCCGCCGCCAGCTGGTATTCGGCCACGTCGGCACCCTCGACCGCCAGCGGACGCCCGTCGCCCAGCCGGTCCCAGGCCACCGGGCAGATCACGGCGGCGGGCAACAGGCGGGCCAGCTTGGCCAGCAGCACGGCAGCCCCGGCCGCCGAGTCGGCCGGCAGCGGCTCGACACTGGCGAGGGCGGGCAGGGGGCCTTCCAGGTCCAGGCACGGGTCGGCCAGGCGGGCAATCCGGGCGCGATCGGGCGCGGTGGCCAGGGTCACGGCCACCGCCAGCGGCGGCTGGTCGGGGCCGATCAGCCCCAGCACGGCGGCCCGTCGCCCGGTCAGCACCACGCGCACGGGCTCCCCGGTTCCCAGCGCGGCCAGGGCCGCCAGGGCCGCGTCGCTGATCGACTCGGCCGGAACCATGGCCACGGCGGTGGGTTCAAGGGCGGGGTTGGCCCCGCGCACCAGCACGGGCACCCCCAGCCGGGTCTCGGCCAGCGCGCGCGCCACCCGGAACAGCAAGGCGCCGTCGCGGGCCTCGTCGGCGGTCATCGCTCCAGGCACGGCGGAAAAGGGAAGGTCGGTCAGGGAAAAAGGCGCGTCGGTCACAGGGTCAATCCAGCGGGTCCGGGAGATCAGGGCGACGTCGGCACAGGCCGGGCCGCTCTCCTGATACCAAAGAAAGAACGGGGATGATATTCCTGTCGGGCGCGGATCCGAAAGGGGAGAGTCTCATTCATGTCGTCGGGAAAGGCCCTGCTGCTGATCGGTGCCGATGCCTTGCTGCGCGGGGCGCTGGCCGAGTCGCTGCGCGCGGGGGGATCGTTCGCGGTTGTCCACGAGGCCGCCTCGGCCGCCGAAGCCCTTCTGCCTCCCTCGGACGAAGCCCTGGAGGCCCCCTCCCCCGACCGGACCGGACCCGGTCCCTGGCCACCTGGTCCCTGGCCGCCCGGCTTCGTGGTGCCCGACCTGGTCGTCATCGACGCAACCGCGCCCGACCCCACGGGCCGCGCCACCCTGGCCGCCCTGCGCGAGGCCGGGATGCGGGCCCCCGCCCTGCGCCTGGTCGCGCCCGGAACCGTCTCCCCTGACGACGCCCTCCCCGCCGACGCCCCCGAGGAGGGCGAGGTCATGACCAAGCCGGTCCGCCTGGCCGAGCTGCTGGCGCGGCTTGCCGCCTTGCGCCCGTGCGCGCCGGCGCGGACCTCCCCCCCCCTGCCCGTGGGCGCGTTCTGGTTTCACCCCGACGAGCGGATGCTGATCGGGCGCGCCGACGGCGCCCGGATCCGCCTGACCGACAAGGAAAGCGCCCTGCTTGCCGCCTTGTGCCGCCATGGCGACACGGGCGCGAGCCGGGAAGCCCTGCTTCACGAGGTATGGGATTATGGCAGCGCGGTGGATACCCATACCCTGGAAACCCACGTCTACCGCCTGCGCCGCAAGCTCGATCCCGACCCGGCCCAGGAGTCGGTCCTGCTCACAACCGAGGGCGGCTATCGACTGAGCGTCAGCCCTGCCTTGCCGGTTTGATGAACCGATGGTACTCTAGGGAAGCTTTCTGCTTGCTTCGGGCCGTTTTCGCGATCGCGCCCCGAAGCCATGTCCTTCAAAAGGGAGCCCCCCTTTTCGAATCGCGAACACGCCCACCCCGGAACGATCACACTCATCCTCTTGGTTCATCCGAAACCGGGCGCGCGGTCGGGTTCCTTCCCTGACCCCCCGGGTTCCCCCCGCCCCCGGCGACTCCACGCGGATCGACGCGTCCGTCGGCGGGTGGCATTTCCATTCCGCCTGCCCTGCCCCGCGCGCCGTGCGGGAGGGCGGGCCCTTTTCGCCCCTGGCCTTCTGCTTCGAGGAATCCCGCCCGTGTCGCATCCCCTTCCCGTTCGCCGTGCCCTGATCAGCGTTTCCGACAAGACGGGCCTGGTCCCCTTCGCCCGCTTCCTGGCCGAACGGGGTGTCGAGCTTCTTTCCACCGGCGGCAGCGCCCGCGCCCTGATGGAGGCGGGCCTTGCGGTCACCGAGGTCGCCGACTACACCGGCTCGCCCGAAATGCTCGACGGGCGGGTCAAGACCCTGCACCCGCGCATCCATGGCGGCATCCTGGGCATTCGCGACAACCCCGACCACCAGCAGGCGATGGAGGAACACGCCATTCCCCCCATCGACCTGGTGGTGGTCAACCTCTACCCGTTCGAGGCCACGGTGGCGCGCGGCGCCGGCTTTGACGAATGCGTGGAAAACATCGACATCGGCGGCCCGTCGCTGATCCGGGGCGCGGCCAAGAACCACGCCTTCGTGACCGTCATCACCGACCCCGAGGACTACGAGCCGGTCATGGCCGCGATGCGCGCCAACGACGGCGCCACCACCCCCGACCTGCGCCGCTCGCTCGCGGCGGCTGCCTTTGCCCGCTGCGGCGCCTATGACGGCGCCATCTCGCGCTGGTTCCAAGAGCGCATCGGCGAGGAAAACCCCCGTCACATCGTCTTCGCCGGCCGCCTGCGCCAGTCGCTGCGCTACGGCGAGAACCCCCACCAGAAGGCCGGCTTCTATGCCCACGGCATCACCCGCCCGGGCGTGGCCAACGCCCGCCAGGTGCAGGGCAAGGAACTGTCGTACAACAACATCAACGACACCGACGCCGCGTTCGAGCTGGTGTGCGAAATCACCGAGCCGGCGGTGGCCATCATCAAGCACGCGAACCCCTGCGGCGTGGCCCGCGCGGGGTCGATCGTCGATGCCTACAAGGCCGCCCTCGCCTGTGATCCGGTCAGCGCCTTTGGCGGCATCGTCGCCGTGAACCGCCGCCTGGACCGCGTGTCCGCCGAGGCGATCACCGGCATCTTCACCGAAGTGGTGATCGCGCCCGACGCCGATGACGACGCCCTGGCCGTGTTCGCCGCCAAGAAGAACCTGCGCTTGCTGCTCACCGGCGTGACCGCCGATCCCACCACCCCCGAGCTGACCGTGCGTTCGGTGGCCGGCGGCTTCCTGGTGCAAGACCGCGACGCCGCCGACCTGCTGGCCGCCGACCTCAAGGTCGTCACCCGCCGCGCCCCCAATGAACGGGAAATGGCCGACCTTTTGTTCGCCTTCAAGGTGTGCAAGCATGTCAAGTCCAACGCCATCGTCTACGTGCGCGACGGCGCCACCGTGGGCATCGGCGCCGGCCAGATGAGCCGGGTGGACAGCGCGCGCATCGCCTCGTGGAAGGCCGAGGAAGCGGCCGCCGCCGCCGGCCAGGCCGTGCCCGCCACCCAGGGCTCGGTCGTGGCCTCCGATGCCTTCTTCCCCTTCGCCGACGGTCTGCTGGCCGCCGCGCGGGCCGGCGCCACCGCCGTGATTCAGCCCGGTGGCAGCGTGCGCGACGACGAGGTCATCCGCGCCGCCGACGAGGCCGGCCTGGCCATGGTCTTCACCGGCCTGCGCCACTTCCGCCACTAACAGCGGCTTCGGGCAAACCGAAGAAAGACCAGCGGCGCGTCCTTGAACGCGCCCCCGAACGCCCGGAGCCCCGCGCCCCGGGCGTTTTCCTTGGTGCCTTTCCCTGGCTTGCGGCAGGGCGGTTGCGAGCGCACACTTGCCGGCGAGGTGTGCTTCAAGACCACCCACAGGGAGAAAAAAGCCGTGTCCGAAGACGTTCAACCCTTGTGGCGCCCGTCCCCGCAGCGGGTCGCCGCCGCCCAGATGACCGCCTTTCGCCACCAGATCGCCGAGCAATACCAATCCCCCCTGCCCCACTACGATGCCCTTTGGCAGTGGTCGATCGACCATCCGGCCGAATTCTGGTCGGCCGTGTGGGATTTTTGCGGCGTGATCGGCTCCAGGGGCGAAGGCCCGGTGGTCGATGACTCCACCCGCCTGCCCGGCGCGCGCTGGTTCGCCGGGGCCTCGCTCAACATGGCCGAAACCCTGCTTGGCCCCGGGCGCGACCCCGAGGCCGACGCCCTCGTTTTCCGGGCCGAGGACAAGGTGCGCCGACGCCTGAGCCACAAGGCGTTGCGCGACCAGGTGAGCCTGGTGGCCCAGGCCCTGGCCCGGGCCGGGGTGGGCCCCGGCGACCGGGTGGCCGGCCTGCTGCCCAATATGCCCGAGGCCGTGATCGGCTTCCTGGCCACCGCCAGCCTGGGCGCCGTGTGGTCATCGGCTTCGCCCGACTTTGGCGTGCAAGGCGTGCTCGACCGCTTCGGCCAGATCGAACCCAAGGTTCTGTTCTCGGTGGATGGCTATTTCTACAACGGCAAGGTCCACCCCTGCGACGCCAAGGTAAACGACATCGCCGCCGCCCTGCCCTCGCTGACGGCCGTGGTGCGCATCCCCTACGCCGGCGCGGGCCCCGAAACGCCCAAGGATCCCCGCACCGTGAGCTGGGACGCCTTCCTGGCCGGCCTTGATCCCGCGCCCCTGGCCTTCACCCGCGTGCCCTTCGACCACCCCCTGGTGATCATGTACAGCAGCGGCACCACCGGGGTGCCCAAGTGCATCGTGCACGGCCACGGCGGCACCTTGCTGCAACAGCTGAAGGAACACATCCTGCACTGCGACACCCGCCCCGGCGACATGGTTTTCTACTATACGACCTGCGGCTGGATGATGTGGAACTGGCTGGTCGCGGCCCTGGGGGCGGGGGCAACCTTGATGCTGTACGACGGCTCGCCCTTCGCCCCCGATGGCAACGTGCTGTGGGACTACGCCCAGGAGGAAGGGTGCTCGTTTTTTGGCACCTCGGCCAAGTGGCTGGATGCCCAGCGCAAGCAGGGCCTGCGCCCCATCGACACCCACGACCTGGGGCGGCTGCGGGTGATTGCCTCGACCGGCTCGCCCCTGGTGCCCGAGGGCTTTGAATACGTCTACGAGGCCATCAAGGCCGACGTTCACCTGGCCTCGATCTCGGGCGGCACCGATATCCTGTCGTGCTTCATGCTGGGGAGCCCGATTGATCCGGTCCATGCCGGCGAGATCCAGAAACGCGGCCTGGGCATGGCGGTGGCGGTGTTCGACGACGACGGAAAACCGCTCACCGCGACCAAGGGCGAACTGGTGTGCACCCGCGCCTTTCCCAGCGCCCCCATCGGGTTTTGGAACGATCCCGACGGCCGGCGCTACCACGCGGCCTATTTCGAGCGCTTTCCCGGCGTGTGGACGCATGGCGACTGGGTGGAACTGACGCCGCGCGGTGGCATCATCGTGTACGGGCGCTCGGACGCCACCTTGAACCCGGGGGGCGTGCGCATCGGCACCGCCGAGATTTACCGCCAGGTGGAAACCCTGGCCGAAATCCGCGAGGCCATCGTGGTTGGTCAGGAATGGGACGGCGACGTGCGCGTGCTCCTGTTCGTGGTGCTGACCGAGGGTCACGTCCTGGACGACGCCCTGGAAGGCCGCATCAAGGGCCGCATCCGCGAAAACTGCACCCCGCGCCACGTGCCCGCCCGGGTCTTGCAGGTTCACGACATCCCGCGCACCAAATCGAATAAAATCGTGGAGCTGGCGGTGCGCGATGTCATCCACGGCCGAGCGGTGCGCAACAAGGAGGCCCTGGCCAACCCCGAGGCCCTCGACGAGTTCATGAACCGCCCCGAGCTGCGCGCCTGATCCGTCTCGCCTTCAGATAAAAGGACACCGTGCCCATGCGCTCCCCCCGATTCCGACCCGATGGCGCCCCTTGCTCCGGCCGGCTTCTGGTTGGGGGGAGCGTGCTGGCGCTGACCCTGGGGGCCTCGGCCCTCGGGACCCTGGCCCTCGGGACCCTGGCCCTCGGGACCCCGGCCTGGGCGCAGCAAAGCGGATCGGGCCCCCGCCTGCTGAACCCCTCCGCGACCTCGGGCACCACCGGCACCACGCCCGCCTTGATCCCCTCGGCCGCCGGGGCCGGCGCGCTTCCGGTTTCCCCCACCGGTCCCGCCGTGCCCGGCACCCCCGCCCTGCCCTCGGCCTCTCCCGCCCCCCCGACCACTCCGGCCGCGCCCCAGGGGGCGGAAATGCTCGTTCTCACCTTGCCTCCGGGCTGGGAAATCCTGAACAGCAGCACCGGCGACACCTACCGGCGCGCCGTCTTCGTGCCCGAGGGACAATCGGGCCAGAACTGGAAGGACATGGTGGTGGTGACCATGGCGCGCGGCGCCGGCACGCCGTCGCTGCAAGAAGCCCATCAGCGCACGACCAAGGATTACGAAACCAGCTGCCGCGCCCACACGGCCACGCCGCCCCAAACCAACGTCACCGACGGCATCGGCCGCGCCTTCTGGACCATGGGATGCCACCGGCGCAGGGATGTGGACCTGGGGGAAGCGTCGTTCTTTTTGTACGTGCTGGGGCGGCAGGGCTCCTACATGGTGCAACGCATCTGGCGCACCTCGCCCTTTGGCAACGAAGGCCCCCCCATCACGACCACCGACCGCGACACCGCCGTGGGCCTGCTCAAGGGCGTTCGCCTGTGCGATCCCACCCAGGGCGCCGCCGCCTGCCTGCAAGGCCCCGGAAGCTGAGGAGAGGCACGGGCGGGACCAAATTTCTTGACTCTCGATCAAGATCGTTGACATCTTGACGAAGCTAAGCCAGCGGAAATGTTCTCTTCCATCCACATTTTGCATTGATGATGGATCAATTCATCAGGCTTCCTCGATCGTCAACGAAGGAGCGGGAACATGGCACGCCGGAACGTCCCCACCCCGATCTTTCCGGCACACACGAAGCGTCTTCACGCTCTGGTTTCTGCCCATGATTGCGGATTCAAGTACACCTTCCACGCGCTTGAGGAGATGACGAAAGCCGACATCCTTCGAAACGACGTAGAGTATGTATTGCGGCGCGCCACGGTTCAAAAGGTAGAGCAAAACCAATTCGAGGAAACGTGGAACTGCGTTGGTTCCGACATGGATGAACGGCGCCTTGAAATCGTTGTTGTCGCTTACGAACGAGAGATCAAAATAAAAATCATCACGGCTTGGGTGCGAAGACCATGAAGAAAGGCATCGTGCGAGCTTGTTGCGGATGCGGCGCTCCCCCCCCACGCGTGGAAATCCTGCCCGAATATCAGGAAACCATGGGGGGCATGATTGTTGTCATCAAAAACGCCGTCATTCGGGAAGTCTGCGAAGCGTGCGGAGAAACAACCTTTGAAATGCCCGATAGCCCGGGATTGGCAAAGGCCGTGGCGTTGGTCCGTGCTCTGAATCCCTTGCAGCTTTCCGGCAAGGATGTTCGGTTCATCCGCAAGGCCCTGGAAATGAACGGACGGCAATTCGCCGAGGCCATGGAAGTCACGCCCGAGACCATTTCCCGCTGGGAGCAGGGGGAAAAGGGGATTGGGGGCTATTCCGAAAAGCTGTTAAGGCACAATGTGTGCGCCCTGCTTCACAAGGCCGTGCCCACGCTGCGCTACGACCAGGCAGACATTGTGCGGATGAAAATCATCAAATCCGATGACGCTCCCCTCCCCCGAGTCGTTTTCGAGCGGGTGGTGGTGCGCGATCGAACGGAAGACGAAGGGATTCGGGGCTGGGACAAGGCCGCCGCGTGACCCGGAACCACCGTTCGGGATCTCGGATGAAAACAGGTCGGAGCGCCCGGACCCATCGTCCTCCCACGGCGCTCCGATGCCCATATCGGCCCGGCCCAAAACGGCACGAAGGCCGCTCACGCCTCGGCGGGCGGGACCATGCGGCCCAGGCGACGGCCGGCGAACAGGTGGATGTGCAGGTGGGGCACTTCCTGGTGGCCGTTGACGCCGATGTTCGACAACACCCGGAACCCGTCTTCCACCACGCCCAACTGCTTGGCCACCACATCCACCGCACGCACCAGAGCCGCGATTTCCGTATCCGAACCCCGGGCCGCGAAGTCGTTCCAATCGGTGTAAGGCCCCTTGGGGATCACCAGCACATGCACCGGGGCTTGCGGGTTGATGTCGTGGAAGGCCAGGGTGTGCTCGTCCTCGTACACCTTGCGACACGGGATTTCGCCCCGCAGGATGCGCGCGAAAATGTTGTTGTCGTCATAGGCCATGGCAGACTCTCCGAAGTCGCGGGGAAACAAACCTCTCAGCCCTTGCGGGCGGCCTTTTCATCAATGCCCGAGGTGCCAAAGCGGCGCGCCAGCTCGGCCCACACCGACGCGGGCTCTACCCCGGTGTCGGCCCACAGCACCATCAGGTGATAGAGCAGGTCGGCGCTTTCCGAGACCACATGATCGGGTCCCTCGGCCAGGGCGGCGGCGGCCACCTCGAACGCCTCTTCCCCCATCTTGTTGCAGATCTTGACGCGCCCCTTGGCGAACAGCCGCGCGGTGTACGACTGATCGGGATCAACCCCGCGCCGGCTGGCGATCACGGCGTACAGGGCTTCAATGATCTCGGGCCCGGGAACGGCGGCGGACTGGCTCATGGCAACGCTTCCAAGATGAAGGGGATCAGGTCAGGCGCATGGGAATGCCGGCCGCCGCCATGTGGGCCTTGGCCTGGGCAATGGTGAAGGTGCCGAAGTGGAAAATGGACGCGGCCAGCACCCCGGTCGCGTGACCCTCGCGCACCCCTTCCACGAGATGGTCCAAGGTGCCCACCCCCCCGGAGGCGATCACCGGCACCGGCACCGCGTCGGCGATGGCCCGGGTCAGGGGCAGGTTGAAGCCCTCTCCCGTGCCGTCGCGGTCCATCGAGGTCAGCAGGATTTCCCCCGCGCCCAGCGACACCATGCGCTGGGCCCAGGCCACGGCATCAATGCCGGTGGGCCGGCGCCCGCCGTGGGTGAAGATCTCGAAGCGACCGGGCCCCACCGCCTTGGCGTCGATCGCCACCACGATGCACTGGTTGCCGAACTTGCGCGCCGCCTCGCCCACGAACTCGGGATTGTGCACGGCCGCCGTGTTGATCGACACCTTGTCGGCCCCGGCCAGCAGCAGCTTGCGAATGTCCTCGATCGTGCGCACGCCACCGCCCACGGTCAGGGGCATGAAGCACTGCTCGGCGGTGCGCGCCACCACGTCGAACAGCGTGTCGCGGTTTTCGTGGCTGGCGGTGATATCCAGGAAACACAGCTCGTCGGCGCCGGCAGCGTCGTAAAGGCGGGCCTGCTCCACCGGGTCGCCGGCGTCGCGCAGGTCAACGAAATTGATCCCCTTGACCACCCGGCCGTCCTTGACGTCGAGGCAGGGAATGATGCGCATGGTCAGCATCCGCCAACCCCCTTTCTCACTCGAAGATCCCGATCACGCCGCGAGCGCCGCCAGCGCGGCGGCCAGATCCAGGCGTCCGTCATACAAGGCGCGGCCGCTGATCGCCCCTTCGATGCCCCGATGGGCCTGGGCCTTGACCGCCAGCAGGTCCTCCAGGCACGACACGCCCCCCGACACGATGACCGGGGTGCTCACCTGCTCGGCCAGGGCCGCCGACGCCTCGACGTTGGGGCCCCCCATGGCGCCATCGCGGTCGATGTCGGTGTGGATCAGGGCGGCCACGCCCGCGTCCTCGAAACGCCGGGCCAGCTCCAGGGCGCTGACCGTGCTGGTTTCCGCCCAGCCTTCCACCGCCACCATGCCGTCGCGGGCATCGATGCCCACCGCGACCCGCCCGGGATGACGCCGGCAGGCCTCGCGCACCAGCTCGGGATCGCGCAGGGCCACCGTGCCCAGGATGACCCGGCGCACGCCCAGATCAAGCCAGTGGTCGATGGTCGCATGGTCGCGAATGCCGCCCCCCAGTTGCACCGGCACGCTGACCGCCGCCAGGATGGCCTTGACCGCGTCGGCGTTCACCGGGCGGCCGGCGAAGGCGCCGTTGAGGTCAACCACGTGGAGCCAGCGGCATCCGGCATCGGTGAAGCGCCGGGCCTGGGCGGCCGGGTCGACGCCGAACACCGTGGCCTTGTCCATGTCGCCCTTGAGCAGGCGCACGCATTGACCGTCCTTCAGGTCGATGGCCGGAAACAAGATCATCGGGCAATCCGTGAGTGGGCCGGGGGCGTCAGGGCGCCCAGCGCAGGAAGTTGGTGAGCAGGCGCAGGCCGGCGGCCTGGCTTTTTTCGGGGTGGAACTGGGTCCCCACCAGGGTATCGCGGCCAACCACGGCACTGAGCGGCGCGCCATAGGACACGGCCGCCAGCCGGTGGGCCGGGGTGTCGGGCACCAGGTGATAACTGTGGACGAAATACACGTGGGTGCCCGGGTCCAGGCCATCGAGCACCGGGTGCGCGCCGGCCTCGAAGTCCAGGGCATTCCATCCCATGTGCGGCACGCGCAAGGGCGGCTCGCCGGCACCTGCGGCGGGATCGATGGCCCGCACCTCGCCCGGGATCCAGTCCAGGCCGGGGTGGTTGCCATGTTCCAGGCCGCGCGTGGCCAGCAGCTGCATGCCCACGCAAATCCCCAGGAACGGGCGGGCACGGTCGTGCACGGCAACGCCCAGGGTTTCGATCATGTCGGGCAGCGCTTCCAGGCCGCGCCGGCAATCGGCGAAGGCACCCACGCCGGGCAGGACGAGGCGGTCGGCCTGGGCCGCGACCCGGGCATCGGGCGTCACCCGGACGTCGGCCGAAAGGCCCGCGTCGCGCGCCGCCCGCTCGATCGCCTTGGCGGCCGAGCGCAGGTTGCCGGAACCGTAGTCAATGATCGCAACCAGCATGGCGATCCTCGATGGGAGAAGACAAACACGAAAAAGACAACCGTCGCCAGGGCCAGGCGGTGCCCCCGTGCCACGGGGTCCCCCGGGCCTGGCCGGGGCGATCATAGCATCCGCGCGGCGGCGGCTGTCGAGCGGCAATCACATGAACCGCCGCTGTCGAGCGGCAATCACATGAACCGCCGCCGTCGAGCGGCAATCACATGAACCGCCGCCGTCGGGCGGAACTCACCACAACCACCGCCGTCGGGCGGCACTCACGGCGCGGGCGGGGATCCGATCATCCCCGGCGCGCTGCCCAGGCTGTCGAGCACGCCCTTTGTCGAGGGAATGGCGTCGGCGCGGCGGGGATCAATCGCCCACGCCTCGCGCAACGCGCGCGCCAGCCCCTTGAAACACGACTCCGCGATATGGTGATTGTTTTCCCCATAATGGTTTGCAACGTGCAAGGTCACTCCCGCGGTTTGCGAAAATGCCTGGAACCATTCCTTGATCACCTCGGTCGCCAGATCGCCCAGGCGCTCCTTGCTAAAGTCTACCTTCCAGATCAGATAGGGGCGGTTCGACAGGTCAAGCGCGACCTGGGTCAAGGCTTCATCCATGGGGATTAAAGCCGACCCATAGCGTTGGATTCCCTGGCGATTGCCCAGGGCCTGCGACACCGCCTGACCGAGCGCCAGGCCTATATCTTCGGTCGTATGATGATCATCGACCTGGATATCCCCCTTCGCGTGCACAGATAAGTCCATAAGGCTATGGCGCGAGAGTTGCTCTAGCATGTGATCAAGGAAACCGATACCGGTCGCGATCGTGGAGCGCCCCGTGCCATCCAGGTCAACCGAGACGGTGATTTCGGTTTCCCGGGTCAGCCGTGTGACGGTGGCCGTTCTCATTCCGTGCAACCTCCTTGAATGTGCGCTTTATAAGTGTATACTGGGGAGGAGGACGGGTGAAACAACGCCCTCATCGCACCTTGGCCGGTTAAAACGCTGGAGTCGTGGGCCCGGACACGCTACGGTTTCAGGACCGGGTCCATATGGATAAACCCGCATAGATCATGGGGCAAGAACGTGAGAAGGTCAAAAAACGAAGAGGTCATGGGAGACGGTGTCAACAAGTCGCCCGACCCCGTGGACGTGCATGTCGGCCGGCGTCTGCGCTTGCGGCGCACCCTGCTGGGGATGAGCCAGGAGCAGCTTGCCAACGCGGTGGGCGTGACGTTCCAGCAGATCCAGAAGTATGAACGGGGATCCAACCGGGTCAGCGCCAGCCGTCTCTACGATATCTCGAAGGTCCTTGGCGTGCCTGTCGCCTTTTTCTTCGAGGATATTGGCGAGGATGTGACGTCGGTGCGCAAGGCCCCGGTGGTCCCCGACCTGACCGGGCTGGCCGAGCCGGCCATCCCCGCCTACGAGCAAGATCCCCTCCAGAAGAACGAAACCCTGGAGTTGATCCGCGCCTACTGGCGCCTGCCCACCGAGCATGTGCGCAAGCGCGCCCTTGACTTGCTCAAAAGCCTGTCCGGACGGGAATGAGATCGGCCGGGTAGGTGCGGGCCGGCCTTGCCTCCGGTTCGCGCCGCCCGCGCCGCCCACCCCTTCCCGCCGGCCCCAGGCGCGCCCGCCCGAACGCCCTCCCCGGGGCGTTGCGCCTGCCGGCCGTTTCTCCTCCCGACGTCGCCCAGGCCTGGGGCGAGCCGTGCGCCGTCCATTTTCCTTCTCGCCCCTCCCGCGTGGAAAGAGGCCCTTCATGAGTGTTTCCCCGCCCGACTCCTCCGCCCCCTGGCATGGAACCACCATCCTTGCCGTTCGCCGGAAGGGCGAGGTGGTCATTGCCGGCGATGGCCAGGTCACGTTCGGCAACACGGTGATGAAAGCCACGGCGCGCAAGGTGCGCCCGCTGGCCGATGGCACGGTCATCGCGGGTTTCGCCGGCGCCACCGCCGACGCCTTCACCTTGTTTGAACGCCTGGAAGCCAAGCTGGAACAACACCCCGGCCAGCTTACCCGCGCGTGCGTCGAAATGGCCAAGGACTGGCGCACCGACCGCTACCTGCGCCGCCTGGAAGCCATGATGGCCGTGGCCGACAAGAATATTTCCCTTGTGCTGACCGGCACCGGCGATGTCCTGGAGCCCGACGACGGCCTGATTGGCATCGGATCCGGTGGCGCCTACGCCCTGGCCGCCGCCCGCGCCCTGTCGGGTCCCGATCTCGACCTGGACGCCGAGACCATTGCCCGGCGGTCCATGGCCATTGCCGCCGACATCTGCATCTACACCAACACCTCCTTGACCCTGGAACGCCTATGACCGCTTTCAGCCCCCGCGAAATCGTCTCTGAACTGGACCGCTACATCGTCGGTCAGCGCGACGCCAAGCGGGCCGTCGCCGTGGCCCTGCGCAACCGCTGGCGGCGCCAGCAGTTGCCCGACCCCCTGCGCGACGAGGTCCTGCCCAAGAACATTTTGATGATCGGGCCCACCGGTGTCGGCAAGACCGAGATCGCGCGACGCCTGGCCAAGCTGGCCCAGGCCCCGTTCATCAAGGTCGAGGCCACCAAGTTCACCGAAGTTGGGTATGTTGGCCGCGATGTCGAAAGCATCATTCGCGATCTGGTCGAAGTGGCCATCGGCCATGAACGCGACCGTCAGCGCAAGATGGTCACCGCCAAGGCCGAATTGAACGCCGAGGAACGGGTGCTTGATGCCCTGGTCGGCACCGGGGCCTCCAGCGAAACCCGCCAGAAGTTCCGCAAGAAGCTGCGCGAAGGCGAGCTGAACGACCGCGAGATCGAGGTTCAGGTCCAGGATAGCTCGGGCCTGTCCCTGCCCACCATGGATATCCCCGGCATGCCCGGGGCGCAGATGGGCATGGTCAACCTGGGCGACATGCTGGGCAAGGCCTTTGGCGGACGCACCCGCACGCGCCGCCTCAGCGTGGCCGAAAGCCACGATGTTTTGGTGCGCGAGGAAGCCGACAAGCTGCTGGACCAGGACCAGGTGGTGGCCCAGGCCCTGATCGCGGTGGAAAACAACGGCATCGTCTTCCTGGATGAAATGGACAAGATCGCCGGCTCGACCGAACGCCGGGGCGCCGATGTCAGCCGCGAAGGGGTGCAGCGCGACCTGCTGCCCCTGATCGAGGGCACCTCGGTGACCACCAAGTACGGCCCGGTCAAAACCGACCATATCCTGTTCATCGCCTCGGGCGCGTTTCACATCAGCAAGCCGTCCGACCTGCTGCCCGAGCTTCAGGGCCGCCTGCCGATCCGCGTTGAACTGAAGGCGCTGTCGGCCGAGGACTTCACCCGCATCCTCACCGAGCCCGAGGCCAGCTTGCTCAAGCAGTACAAGGCCCTGCTCGCGACCGAGGACGTGACCTTGGAATTCCCCGACGAAACCGTGGAAGCCATTGCCGCCATCGCGACCGAAATCAACCGCGCGGTGGAGAATATCGGCGCCCGGCGCCTGCACACGGTGCTCGAACGCCTGCTGGAAGAAATCAGCTTCACGGCCACCGACCGCGCCGGCGAAACCGTGGTCGTCACCCCCGAGATGGTTCGCGAGCGCGTGGGCGAGCTGGCGGCCAAGGCCGACCTGTCGCGGTTCATTTTGTAGGGAATGGAAGTCTGGGGAGGCCGGACCTCCCCAGACCCCGC
>NZ_BJZO01000016.1 GCF_007992075.1 Pararhodospirillum oryzae | reverse complement strand
TTTGGAATCCCGCGCCACCGCGATGCCGTGGATTTTGTTCGCGCCGCAGTCGTTGCGGTCCAGGGTGGTGGTGTCGGTGGAGAAGAGGGCAATGCCGATCCCGTCATTGTCGTGGCAAGTGTTGGCGTGGAGGGTGGTGTGTGTGGCGGGGGTATCGGGGCTTCGGGGATCCCGCGCAATCTCGATACCGTTGCCCTTGTTCGCGCCGCAGTCGTTGCCGTCCACGGTTGCGGTTGTGGTGGAGAGAAGGGCGAGGGCCGTTCCGGCGAAATCCGAGGCGGTGACGGTGCGGATTTCGATGTTGGTGCCCTGGCGGCAGAGCACGCCGGCCGCATGTGTTCCTCCCCCGGTGAGGCGCCCGCCGTGAACCCGGGCGTTGGTCACGCTATCCAACAGAATCAGGGCCGACCACAACGGGTCTTCGTCCGGGCCTGGGGGCTGGGGGCGGCGGGCGTGGATAACGAGGTCGCGCAGGTGAACGCCGGTAAGGCCCCGGGCCAGGAAGACCGGGCCGGCGCCGGCGTGGAGGATTTCCGCCCCCGGCTCGGCGATTACGCTGAGTCCCGCCGACAGGGCTATGGGGATGTCGCCTTCGTATATCCCGGGGGCGAGAACCACCGTGTCGCCGGCCGTGGCGCGGGCCACCGTTTCTTGAATCCCGGCGGTTCCTTCCGCCGGCGCGCATCGCCAGTGTGCCACCCGCGCGTTCCCCCGTCCGAAAGCGTGACTTTCAATCTACCAGGGAATCAGGGGAGTCGCGCGCCTTTCTTGTGTCCGTCGGGCTCCCCTATCGCGGAGTAGTCCGGGCGTGGGCGAGGGCGTCGTGGAAGGCGCGGGCGGCGGCTTCCGGGTCGGGCTGGCCGCACAGGGCCGAGACAACCGCCACCCCCCGGCCACGGCCCGCACCGCCGTTTCCACCATCGAGTGCCGGCGGCATAAGTCGGGATCAAGCACCAGATAAAGCGAAAGATCGATCGGGTTCACGGCTGGTCGGGGGCCGCGAGGGAGGCGTTTTCATATGTCACCAGGGCATCGAGGGCCGCG
This sequence comes from Pararhodospirillum oryzae, assembly GCF_007992075.1. Taxonomy (GTDB): domain Bacteria; phylum Pseudomonadota; class Alphaproteobacteria; order Rhodospirillales; family Rhodospirillaceae; genus Pararhodospirillum; species Pararhodospirillum oryzae. Next base: position 54,580 of record NZ_BJZO01000016.1, on the reverse strand, counting down.
CCGTTCACGCCGGGCAGGGCGTCGAGGAACGCAACGGCGAACGAGCCCGGGCCGGCGGCGGCTTCGTGGGCGATCCGGCCGGCGGCGCCAAACAGCGCCAGCGCCGCCACCGTGGCCGCGAACGGCTCGCGCGGGGCCACGGCGGCGAAAGCGGCGCACAGGGCGGAGAGCGCGCAGCCCAGCGCCGTGACCCGGGGCATCAGGGGCGAGCCCCCGGCCACCCAGGCGGCGCGGGTGCCATCGCTCACGTAATCCACCGCGCCGGTCACGGCCACCACCGCGCCGTGCTGGCGGGCCACCGCGCGGGCCAGGGCGGCGGCGTGTTCCACCGGGTCGCCGCTGTCCACGCCCTGGCCCTGGCTGCTGCCCCCTCCCAACGCGATGATTTCCGAGGCGTTGCCCCGGATGAGGGTGGGGTGCAAGGCCAGCAGCCCGGCCACCGTCGCGCGTCGGAAGGTGGTCGCCTGGTGGGCCACCGGATCCAGCACCCAGGGCTTGCCGTGGGCCCGCGCGGACTCGGCCGCCCGGTGCATTCCCTCGCGCCAGTCGGCGGAAAGGGTGCCGATATTAATCAGGGTCGCGCCGGCCAGGGCCGCGAACTCGCCCGCTTCCTCGGTCGCGTGGACCATGGCCGGCGAGGCCCCGGCCGCCAGCAGCACGTTCGCGGTGATGTTCATGGCCACGTAGTTGGTGATGCACTGCACCAGGGGCGCGGTGTCGCGCAGCCGGGCGAGCAGAAGGGATGGGGGCGTCATGGCCTCAAGTCTCCTCCTTCACGGGCATGTACAGATCCCCCCCCTTGCGGTATTTCGCGGCCATGGCCGCCATGCCTTCCTTTTGGGTTTGGGCCTTTTGGGTTTGGGCGCGCAGGTCGTGGGACAGGCGCATGGAACAGAATTTCGGCCCGCACATCGAGCAGAAGTGCGCGACCTTGTGGGCTTCCTGGGCCGGGGTCTTGTCGTGGAAGGCGTGGGCGGTGTCGGGGTCCAGCGACAGATTGAACTGGTCTTCCCAGCGGAACTCGAAGCGCGCCCGCGACAGGGCATCGTCGCGCGAGCGCGCGCCCGGATGGCCCTTGGCGAGATCGGCGGCGTGGGCCGCGATCTTGTAGGTGATGACCCCGGTTTTCACGTCGGTGCGATCGGGCAGGCCCAGGTGCTCCTTGGGGGTCACGTAGCACAGCATCGCGGTGCCGAACCACCCGATCATCGCGCCGCCGATGGCCGAGGTGATGTGATCGTAGCCGGGCGCGATATCGGTGGTCAGGGGGCCCAGGGTGTAGAACGGCGCCTCGCCACAGGTGGCCAGCTGCTTGTCCATGTTCTCCTTGATCTTGTGCATCGGCACATGGCCGGGGCCCTCGATCATCACCTGACAGTCCTTGGCCCAGGCGATTTGCGTCAGTTCGCCCAGGGTTTCCAACTCGGCGAACTGGGCGGCGTCGTTGGCATCGGCGATCGAGCCCGGGCGCAGGCCATCGCCCAGCGAGAACGCCACGTCGTAGGCGCGGGCGATGTCGCAGATCTCTTCGAAATGCTCGTACAGGAAGCTCTCGCGGTGATGGTGCAAGCACCAGCGGGCCATGATCGAGCCGCCCCGCGACACAATGCCGGTCACGCGCTCAATGGTCAGCGGCACATGGTGCAGGCGCAAGCCGGCGTGGATGGTGAAATAGTCCACGCCCTGTTCGGCCTGTTCAATCAAGGTGTCGCGGAAAATCTCCCAGTTCAGATCCTCGGCCACGCCCCCCACCTTTTCCAGGGCCTGGTACAAGGGCACCGTGCCAATCGGCACCGGCGCGTTGCGCAAGATCCATTCGCGGGTGTTGTGAATCTGGGGGCCGGTGGAAAGATCCATCACCGTGTCGGCGCCCCAGCGCGTGGCCCACACCATTTTTTCCACCTCCTCGGCCATCGACGAGGCCACGGCGGAATTGCCGATGTTGGCGTTGATCTTCACCAGGAAATTCCGCCCGATGATCATCGGTTCGGCTTCCGGGTGGTTGATGTTGGCGGGGATGATGGCCCGCCCGCGCGCCACTTCATCGCGCACGAACTCGGGCGTCACGATGTCGGGCAAGGTGGCGCCAAAGGCCTCGCCATCGCGCGCACCCGCCGCCCGGGCCGCCTCGCGCCCCTGGTTCTCGCGGATGGCCACGAATTCCATCTCGGGAGTAATGATCCCGGCCCGCGCGTAGGCCAGTTGGGTAACGGCCCGCCCGCCCTTCGCCCGCAGCGGCGGGTGCGACACGGGAAACGCCGGCGTTGCCGGGCCCTCGGTCTCGTTGGTCGCATCCGGCTCCGAGGAGGGGGCCGTGCGTGTCGGGCCGGGCTCCACGTCGCCCCGGGCGGCGATCCAGCCGGCGCGCAGGCAGGGCAGGCCCCGCGTGATGTCGATCACGGCATCCGGGTCGGTGTAGGGGCCCGAGGAATCGTACACCAGTACCGGTGGCTCGCCCGAACTGGGGTGGAGCGCGATGGAGCGCATGGGCACGCGCACGTCGGGGTGGCGCGAGCCGGCCAGGAACACCTTGGTCGAGGCGGGCAAGGCGCCCGTGGTGACCGCCGGACAGGAGTTCGCGGGGTGGGAGCCCGAGGGATCCAGATCCGAAGGCGTGGCGGCGGGCGGGGTCGGGGGACTCATCATGACTCAAGGCTCCTTGCTGGCGAGGCATGGGAGACCCAGTTTCGGACGGGAGGAAGACGGGGAAAAACCAAGGACACCAGCCAGAAAACAAAGGGCATCAGGCCCGCCAGCGTCCGCACCGTCCCTACGCCAGTATGAACTGGATCAGGTTCAACGGGTCGCTGCGCTGCCTTTCGGCCCAGCAGACTCTCAGCCCCTTGGCGGGACGCCCCTGGTGAAGCCCCCACTGTGCCCGCCCCCCGGAGGCTTGTCAATCAACGCCGGGAAGGCGCACGCAAGGGTGGTGGCCAGGGCACTCGGGTGAAGCCCTGGATGCCCTTGAAAGAGGGGTCCTCAACGCCGCGACGGCGGCGCGCGGCCCCTGCCGCATGAGTCAAGCGCACGGAGTGCGCGCCCAACGCTTGAGGGCATCGGACAAACGCCATGACAATCGGTTCACTCGATTGCCATGGCGTGATGGCTTTCCCCGCTATCCTGGGGGCGCGGGGTGGCGTATGGTCGGGGCGTCATACTTCTGTAATATTCAAATGGGTACCGAGTTGCGGATATCGGGGCAAGGGCGATCAGCGCCGGCGGTCCGGGAACGCGCTCAGGTGTTTTTACGAACAACAGAGGGGTACTAATGTCCTTTTCCTGGCGTCCGGTCGCGCGGTTTCTTGGTCCCCTGGCCGCGATCGCGGTGATTTACCTTGTGTTGCAAGCGGGGATTGACAGCGTTCTGGGGGTGGCCTTGTGGCGCGGGGCCCTGATCCGGGATCTGGGGCTGACCCTGGCGCTGGCCGCGCCGGCGCTGCTGCTCGCGCGCTCGCGGGTATGGTTCGTGGGGCTGGCCGCCGTGCTGTTGCTGGCCCTGCACGGGGGCAACGCCCTCAAGATCCGCATTCTTGGCGGGCCGATCATGCCCGACGATCTTTATGCCCTGCGTTCGCTGGTGCTGATCCTTGATAACCAGCGGCTGGCCCTGGCGGCTGTGTTCGTGGGCATTCTGGGGCTGGTCGGGGCCCGCGCCCTGACCTTTCGCGGGCGCCGCGCCCGGGCCGGGCTGGTCGCCTTGTGCCTCGTTGCCCTGCCGGTGGTGGCGAGCCCCAAGGCCACGGTGGGCGCGCTTGATGACCTGCTGGGCAACATCGTGTGGGACCAGCGCACCAACTACGAAAGCCGGGGGCCGCTGTTGCACATGGCCCAGGAAACCGCGCGTCACCTGGCCCACCTGAGCCCGCCCCCTCGCTGGGAGGCCGTGCGCACGGCCCAGGCCTTCTTGCATTCCAACGTGGTCAGCGCCCATTCCTCCGAACCCGCGTTCCAGGCCCAGGCCCCGTCGCGCCCCGTGGTCATGGTCGTGCTGGAATCCTTCTGGGATCCCTCGGTGCTGAAGAACGCGGGGCTGAGCCGCGATCCCCTGGACGAACGCTTCCGGGCATTGTGGGAGGCGGCCGGACACTCGCAGGCCCTGGTGCCCGTGTTTGGCGGCTATACCGCCAATTCCGAGTTCGAGGCCCTGTGCGGGTTTCCCATCGCCGAGGACACGGTGTTTTTCGAAACCCGGCTGCATAACAAGGTGCCGTGCCTCCCCCGTCTGCTGAGCGAGGCCGGCTACGCCGCCACCGCGTCGCACCCCAACATCCCCGTGTTCTGGAACCGGGTGAACGCCTACGACCGGGTGGGCTTCAACGCCTACCGTTCACGCGATGATTTCGTGCTGGACGACATGCACGGCGATTACCTGAGCGATGCCTCGTTGTACCGTCAGGTCCTTGACACCTTGCGGCCGATGCGCGAGTCCGGCACGCCTACGTTCACCTATATCCTTACCTTGTTCGGCCACCTGGATTTTCCGCTCAACGACGCCACGCCCCGGGTTGTGCGCGCGGCCGGCGGCGACGAACTGGTCGAGCGCTACGCCAATACCGTTTACGAAAAATCCCGGGCGTTCATGGCCTTTCTGGAAGAGGTCTACGCCCGTGATCCCGAAACCCTGGTGGTGGCGTTTGGCGATCACCTGCCGTACCTGGGCCCGGATTTCCAGGCCTATCAGGCGTCCGGGGTTCTGGCGGCCGACCGCGCCGAGTTCGACGACCGCATGTTCCGCGATCTGGTCGCCACGCCCTTGCTGATCATCGATGGCTCGCGTGGGCCGCTGCCCGTGGGCGCGCTGCCCTTGTACCAGGTGCCGGGCCTCGTCCTTTCCCTGCTCGGTCTCGACGCCTCGGCCCCGCTGGCCCTCACCCGCCCGCCCGACGGCGTGGCGCTGCGCCCCTTGCCCGGGCTCCACGTGGCCCTGGATTCCGACGGCACCGTGCACGTGTGCCGCCCGCCCGTGTTGTCGGAAACCTGTTTGGCCGAACAGGCGTGGCTCGACAAGGTCGATACCCTGTCGCGCGACCTTTTCCTGGGCCAGCAGCACGTCTTGCAGATCCGGGGGCAGTAGGGGAGGGGCCCGGCTTCCCGGGTCCCGGGGCCGAGGCCCCGGGCTCGGGAGCGCGAGGGGCGGGACGCCTCTCGCCCGGGCGAAGGCCGGACCTCGCGGATCCGGCCGCCCCTTACCCTTCCGCCGTGACGCCGAAGGCTTCCAGGATGCGGGTGGCGGCCAGGGTGGCGGTGGTGGTGCCGGAAACCACGCCTTGCGACAGGGTGGGGAGCAGGGCCCGCACATCCGGGTGGGCGCGCACGGCGTCCTTCAGGCGGTCCTCGACCATGGCCCACATCCAATCCACTTGCTGGGCGCGGCGGCGGGCGGCAAGGGCGCCGTTGGCTTCCATGCGGGTGCGGTGTTCGCGCACCATGTCCCACAGCTCGGGGAGGCCGGCGCCCGACAGGCCGGCGCACGACACCACCGGCGGCGTCCAGTCAGGATGCGCCGGGGTCATGATCGACAGCGCTGCCCGGTATTGGGTGACGGCAAGGCGGGCCTTGTCGCGGTTGGGGCCGTCGGCCTTGTTGACCGCGATCATGTCGGCCAGTTCCAGAATGCCCTTCTTGATGCCCTGCAACTCGTCGCCGGCCCCGGGCAGCATCAGCACAAGGAAAAAGTCCACCATGTCGGCGACCAGGGTTTCCGACTGGCCGGTGCCCACGGTTTCCACCAGCACCACGTCGTAGCCCGCCGCTTCCACCACGATCATGGTCTCGCGGGTGGCGCGGCCCACGCCGCCCAGGCGCCCGCCCGAGGGCGAGGGGCGGATGAAGGCGTTGGGGTCCACCGACAGGCGTTCCATGCGGGTTTTGTCGCCCAGGATCGAGCCGCCGGAGCGCGACGACGACGGATCGACCGCCAGCACCGCCACCTTGCTGCCCTGGGCGGTGAGCTGGCAGCCCAGGGCCTCGATGAACGTGGATTTGCCCACCCCGGGCACGCCGGAGAGGCCGACGCGGTGGGCGTGGCCCGAGAACGGCAGCAGGTGGGTGAGCAGGGTCTGGGCCAGGGCCTGATGGTCGGGACGGCGGCTTTCCACCAAGGTGATGGCACGCGCCAGGGTGGCCCGATCGCCGGCGCGCACGCCGTCCACGTAGGCCTGGAGGGAAAGGGGAGCAGCCATGACGATCCGTGAGGGGGGAGGAAACGAAAAACGGCCACCCCGGGCAAGGGGCGTGCCCTTGCGCGCGGTCCTTGAAACGGCGGCCGGCGGCGAAGCCAGGGCGAGGCCCAAGGCGCCGGGGGCGGAGCCCGGCGAGGCCCGCCCAGACCGGGCGGGGGGCGGGTCGCGCCCGTCCCCCGGAGTGCAAGGGCCTTACGCCGCTTTCGGCGCGTAGCCCAGGGCCAGGTTCAACTGGGCCAGCAGGTCGCTGGCCGCTTCGGCGATGTTGGTGCCGGGCGGGAAGATGGCAACGGCGCCGGCCTCGCGCAGGGCGTCGAAGTCCTGGGGCGGGATCACGCCGCCGACCACGACCAGGATGTCCTCGCGGCCCAGCTTGGCCAGCTCGGCCCGCAACTGCGGCACCAAGGTCAGGTGCCCGGCGGCCAGCGACGAGGCGCCAACCACGTGGACGTCGTTTTCCACCGCCTGGCGCGCCGTTTCCTCGGGCGTTTGGAACAGCGAGCCGATATCCACGTCGAAGCCCAGGTCGGCGAACGCGGTGGCGATCACCTTCTGGCCGCGATCGTGGCCATCCTGGCCCATCTTGGCGATGAGGATGCGCGGCCGGCGGCCGTCGTTGGCTTCGAACTCGGTGACTTGCTTCTTCACCCGGTCAACCGCGCCGCCCATGGTGCCCACCTCCGCGCTATACACGCCGGAAATCGCGCGGATCTCGGCCTTGTGGCGACCGTAGACCTTTTCCAGCGCGTCCGAGATTTCGCCCACCGAGGCCCGGGCGCGGGCCGCGTCCACGGCCAGGGCCAGCAGGTTGCCTTCGCCGGATTCAGCGGCGCGGGTGAGCGCGTGCAGCTTCTGTTCGACGTCGACCGCGTTGCGTTCGGCCCGCAGACGCTCCAGCTGGGCGATCTGCTGGCGGCGCACGGCGGCGTTTTCGACCTTCAGCACCTCGATCGCGGCGTCGGATTCCACCTGATACTTGTTGACGCCCACCACGGTCTGCCGGCCGGCGTCGATGCGTGCCTGGGTGCGGGCCGCCGCTTCCTCGATGCGCATCTTGGGGATGCCGGTTTCGATGGCCTTGGCCATGCCGCCGCTTTGCTCGACTTCCTGGATATGCTCCCAGGCGCGGGCGGCCAGATCGTGGGTCAGGCGTTCCACGTAATAGCTGCCGCCCCAGGGATCGATCACGCGGGTGGTGCCCGATTCCTGCTGCAAGAACAGCTGGGTGTTGCGCGCGATGCGGGCCGAGAAGTCGGTGGGCAGGGCCAGCGCCTCGTCCAGGGCGTTGGTGTGCAGCGACTGGGTATGCCCCTGGGTCGCCGCCATCGCCTCGATGCAGGTGCGGGTCACGTTGTTGAACACGTCTTGCGCGGTCAACGACCAGCCCGAGGTCTGGCAGTGGGTGCGCAGCGACAACGACTTGCTGTTCTTGGGATTGAACTGGTGAATCAGCTTGGCCCACAGCAGACGCGCGGCGCGCATCTTGGCCACTTCCATGTAGAAGTTCATGCCGATCGCCCAGAAGAACGACAGGCGCGGCGCGAAGGCATCGATGTCGAGGCCCGCCGCCATGCCGGCGCGGGCGTAGTCCACGCCGTCGGCCAGGGTGTAGGCCAGTTCCAGGTCGGCGGTCGCGCCGGCTTCTTGCATGTGATAGCCGGAAATCGAAATCGAGTTGAAGCGCGGCATGTTTTGCGAGGTGTACGCAAAAATGTCGCTGATGATCTTCATCGAGGGTTCGGGCGGATAAATGTAGGTGTTCCGCACCATGAACTCTTTCAGGATATCGTTCTGGATCGTTCCCGAAAGATCCTTGGGGCTGACGCCCTGCTCCTCGCCCGCGAGGATGAACAAGGCCATGATCGGCAAAACGGCGCCGTTCATGGTCATGGACACGCTCATTTTGTCGAGCGGGATCCCGTCGAACAAGGTGCGCATGTCCAGAATGCTGTCGATGGCCACGCCGGCCATGCCCACGTCGCCGGCCACGCGCGGGTGATCGGAATCATAGCCCCGGTGGGTGGCGAGGTCGAAGGCCACCGACAGGCCCTTTTGCCCGGCCGCCAGGTTGCGGCGGTAAAAGGCGTTGGATTCCTGCGCCGTGGAGAAGCCCGCGTACTGGCGCACGGTCCACGGCTGGTTCACGTACATGCTGGGATACGGCCCGCGCAGGAACGGGGCCAGACCCGGCCAGGTATCCAGGAAATCAAGCCCGGCCAGATCGGCGGCGTGATAGAGCGGGCGCACGTTCAGGTGTTCGGGGGTTTCCCACGCCTGGGCCTGGGGGTCCGATCCGGTGGCGGCGGCAAAACGGGCCGTCCACGCCTCGGCCCCGCCGGCGGCGGCACCGCCATCCAGGTCGATACGGGAAAAGTCGGGGATGCCGGTCATGGGGTCGATCCTTCAACGGGCAGGCCAAGGTGGGCGTGCAGGTCGCGCAGCGTGCCCAGCACGTCGCACCCGACGAAAATGTACTGGTCGATGCCGGCGGCCTTCCAGGCGTCGGCGGCCTCGCCGGGGCGCCCGGCCAGGTACAGCCGGCCGACCCCGGCCGCCTTCAGGGCGCGGGCCAGGCTTTCGGCCTGGGTCGCGTAGCGCTCGTCGGTGGCGCACAGCACGGCCACGCTGGTGCCGCTGGCCTTCCAGGCGGCCACGGCCTCGTCGTCGCTTTCCAGGACACCGCCGGGAAGGCCCTCGATGCCGCCGGCCTCGAACAGGTTGCGGGCAAAGGTGGCGCGCCCCGTGTGCTCGGACACCGGGCCCAGGGTAACCAGGAACACGCCGGGCCAGGCGCCGGTCTTGTCCTTGTGGGCGTCGGCGGCGTCGCGCAGGGCCTCGAAGTCCTCGCCCAGGGTGTGCGGGCGCACCGGCACCACGCAGGCCGCTTCGCCATCCGACAAGGCAGCGCTCAGCGCGCCCAGGGTGGCGCCCCGCGCCGCCGCCAGGATGGCGGTGCCGGTGTCGGCCACCTCGGCGGCGGCCGCGCGGTCGGCGGGCAGGCGCGCGCACCGGGCGGCGCGCAGCGCGTCGAGGTCCACGGCCACGGTCTCGACCGGGGCTTCCTTGAGGTTGGGGAACTCGTTGAGGCCGGTCAGCGCGTCGCGCCGGGTGGCCACGGCCTTGGCGCGGCCGGTCCAGGTTTCCTCGATCCGCGCCGGCCAGGATCCATCCGCCAGCACGGCCAGCAGGCCGCCGGCTTCCTCGATCCCCTGGAAGCGGCTCCAGGCGTCGCGGGTCAGGTGGTCGGTCAGGGTTTCGACGTACCACGAACCACCGGCCGGATCGATCACCCGCCCGACGTTGCTTTCTTCTTGCAACAGGATCTGGACGTTGCGCGCGATGCGTCGGCTGAAGTCCCCGGGGATGCCCAGGGCGCTGTCGAACGGCGCCACGGTCAGGCTGTCGGCCCCGCCCACGGCGCCCGCGAAGGCGGCGACGGTGGTGCGCAGCATGTTCACCCACGGATCGCGCCGGCTCAGCATGCGCCGCGCCGTGGTGGCGCCCACGCGCACGCAGCGCTCGGCCTCGGGGACGGCGCAGGCTTCGAGCACCCGGCCCCACAGGCGGCGCAACGCGCGCAGCTTGGCGATGCCCATGAAGAAGTCGGCGTCCATGGGGATCGAAAACACGATCTGCCCGGCGGCGGTGCCCAGGTCCAGGCCGGCCTTTTCCATGGCGCGCAGGTAGGCGATGCCGGTGGCCAGCATGGCGGCCAGGGTCTGGATCTCGCTGGCACCCCCGTCGTGGTAGGGGGCGCCGTCCACGCCCACGGCCGTGACCTTGGGCCAGGTGGCGGCGGTGTGGGCGGCCAGGGCGCCCACGCGCTCCAAGGCGCGCTCGGCGCTCATCGGCAAGGCGCCCACCCGGGCCAGGGTGCCCAGCGGATCGGCGTTGAACGCGCCCAGGGCCTTGCCCGGGGCCACGTCGCGGCGTTCCCACAACGCGCCCAGCAAGGCGGCGGCGGGCTCGAACGCCGCGCCGGCCTGCAGGGCAACGGGCGCGATGTCCAGATACACGCCGGCCAGGGCGCGGTCGAGATCGTCGAGGTCGGCGATCATCACGCCGTCCACCCCCACCAGGGGGGCGGCGGCCGGGGCATCGGGGTCGAGGCCCAGACGCCCGGCCATGTCCAGGCGCAGGCTGACGCTGGTGGCGCCGCGCTCCAGATCGCTCAGCAACAGGCGGTTGGCCTCGGCGGCGTCGGGATGGTCAACGTCCTGGCGCACGTCCCAGCCCGAAACGGCCGACCCGGCGGCGGTGGCGCCCCGGGTGAAGGGCACGCCGCCCGGGAAACCCGAGGGGTCGTCGGTGCCCGGCCAGTCGAGTCGGGTATAGAGGGGCTGAAGAACAAACCCCTCGTGCGTGCGCGTGACCATCTTCTTGTCGAACGGCGCGCCCTTCAGGGCCTTGTTCACCTGGGCCAGCCAATCCTCTTGGGTGGCGGCCGGAAAGTCCGCGGCCAGCGCGAGGGTATGTTCGGTCATGGGATCCTGATCACTTGTCAGTCCAAGGGGCAGCGGCCACGGTGGCGCGCGCCGCTTCCAACCATAGCAAACGGGCCGCCAGCCCTTCAATGGGAGAAGACCGCCTCAATTGTGGTTGAAGAAGGCCTCTTTTACCGGATCTTCCCTTGGGGCACAGTCCAAGGGCGAGGGGTTTTCATCCAAATGGGAGGCATCTTGATGAGGGAGTCCATGATATTGCGCATGCGAATACCAGGATTGACCGTCGCGGGCGCCCTGCTGCTGGCGGGGACGATGCTTTTCCCCGCCCTGGCCGGCGCCGCCGACCTCCGCGCGCCGGTCACGGTGCGCCTGCTCCACGTCAACGATGTGTACGAGGTCGCGCCCGATCGCCAGGGCCTGGGCGGGCTGGCCGAGCTGAAAACCCTGGTTGGCACCGAACGCGCCCGCTCCGGGGCCGATCAGGTGCTGGTGACGTTTGGCGGCGATCTGCTGTCGCCTTCGCTGCTGTCCAGCCTGGATCAGGGCGCCCACATGCTGGTGGCGCTGAACGAGGTGGGCGTGGACGTGGCCGTGCCCGGCAACCACGAATTCGACTTCGGGGCCGGGGTCGCCGCCCGCCTGCTGGGGGGCTCGCCCTTTCCCTGGCTGCTGGCCAATGCCCAGGATCCCACGGGCGCCCCCTTCGCCGGCCTCGCCCCCACCATGCTGAAAACCGTGGGGCCCTATCGGGTCGGTTTCCTGGGGGTGCTGACTCCCGATACCGAAACCCTGTCCAGCCCCGGCGCGGGGATCACCTTCCAGCCGGTGGAAGAACGCGCCCGCGCGGCCGTGCAGGCCCTGAAGGCCCAGGGCGCCGACGTGATCATTGCCCTGACCCATCAGGACATGGCCGACGACCGCAAGCTGGCCGACGCGCTGCCCGAGGTCGATGTCATCCTGGGCGGCCACGATCACGAAATCCTGGTGTGGGGCGACGACGGCCGCCTGATCGTCAAGGCCGGCAGCGACGCCCGCACCCTGGCGGCGGTGGACCTGCGGGTGAGCGAGCATGAAGGCAAGGAAGGCCCGGTGCTTGATCTGGTGCCCGCCCTGCGCCTGATCCCCAACCAGGGCCAGACGCCCGATCCCGCGCTTGCCCAGCGCATCCAGGGTTGGGAAAAAGCCCTGGACGACAGCCTGGGCCAGCCCCTGGGGGTGAGCGTCAAGCCCCTGGACAGCCGGCGCGCCGTGGTCCGGGGCGAGGAAAGCACCGTGGGCGATCTGATCGCCGACGCCCTGCGGACGGGCACCAGGGCCGACGTCGCGCTCACCAACGGCGGCGGCATCCGGGGCGACAAGCTGTACGAGGCCGGAACGACCCTGACCTTGCGCGACGTGGTCACCGAACTGCCGTTTGGCAACGTGGCCGTGGTGCTGACGCTCAGCGGCGCCGATCTCCGGGCCGCCCTCGAACACGGTTTCTCGGGCGTGGAAAACGGCGCCGGCCGCTTCCCGCAGGTCTCGGGCATGAGCGTGACCTGGACCCCCGACCGTCCCCCCGGCCAGCGGGTGCTCGCGGTCACGGTCAACGGCCAGCCCCTGCAAGACGGGCGCGCCTATCTGGTCGCCACCAACGACTTCATCGCCAACGGCGGCGACGGCTACGACATCCTCGTCAGGGCGCCTCGCCTCGTCGACGCCAGCGCCGCCCGCCTGATGACCACCCTGGTTGGCGAGTACATCAAGGCCCAAGGTACCGTGGACCTGGCCCCCGAAGGGCGGCTGGTGAAGCGGTAGGAAAGGGAAAGGGAGAGGGAAAGGGAGAGGGAAAGGGAGAGGGGAAAAAGCCGGGGAGGCGAGGCGCGGTCTCCCCGGACTCCTGATCCGCGCACGAGAGCGGGAAAAGCCGTGAAGGCCTTCGTGGCCGTGCGCGGCACGGCTGCTTCATGTCGTGTCGAGGGTGAGGGAGCGGCGGGCGAAGGCCGGCTTCCGGTTTTCCCGGGGCCGCATCTGTCGTGCCCACGCGCCGGGCGACACCCCCATCAGGCGGCGAAAGGCGCGGGTGAAATGGCTTTGGTCGGCGAAGCCGGTGGCGGCGGCGACGTCGGCCATCGCGGCGCCTTGCAAAATAAGGCCCCGGGCCTGGCGCAGGCGGGCTTCCAGGCGGTGTTCGGCCGGCGTCATGCCCCAGGTTCGCCGGTAGAGCCTGTGCAGATGGGAGGGCGACAGACCCACCCGGCGGGCCAGCTCCGCGAGAACAAGGCGTTCCTCAAGCCGGCCAACCGCCTCGCGCCGTGCCGCGTGCACGGGGCCGGGGGCCAGCGATGCCCTTCGGGCTGTCCCGGCGAGAGCGCCGGTCTGCTTCGACAGGGCTTCCATCAGGCCGGGCGCCGGCGTCCTTCCCTCCTCGATACAGGCGAAAACGGCGTCGAAAACCTGGTTCCAGGCGCTCTCACGGATCAATCCCGCGCTCCAGGCGGGCGCGTGGACGAAACGGGGAGGAAGAACCAGAACCCGGTGCCGGCCCTCTTGCGCCGCCGCCCAGGCGTGGGGGGTGTCGGGCGGGATCGCAAAGCCGTCCCCCGGGCCAAGGGACACGTCTCCAGCGTCGAGGTGGAGCGTGCGCGTGCCGCAATCGACCCGCCCCAGAATGAGGGACTCATGGGTATGGCGGGGCGTGGCGGCGGATCCCCCCTCGACCCGCACGGTGCCGATGGTCCCCGTTTCGTCGGTTCCATGGAACACCCGGTTGCCCATCATGCCTTCCTTGACGCGCCGGATCAGTTGATCGCGGGGGAGAACACCGCCATCACCACCATACCTTCCTGTCCCGCCGTCAGCGAGTGAAGGGTTGCCTGGGGGATCACCATCAAGGCGCCGGGGGCGTAGTCCACCACCTGCCCGGCGAGGTTTGCCTGTCCGTTGCCGCTGACCACGAAATGCTGCTCGACCTGTCCTTCGTGGACATGGGGCAGCATCGCCCCGCCCGGGGCAATCCGGACCATGAGGGTGCTGAAGGCTCCCCCGGTCGCCGCGCCCGTGACGAGCGCCTTCACCTCAACCCCGGGAAAGGTCGGGTGCGCGCTCCAGCCGGCTTCGGCCGCCGTCGGCTGGCGCCGGTTTCCCTCGGCCAGACGATTGATCAGTGTTGTTGTCATGTCCTTCCTCCTGACGCCCTGTGGTGCGGCATCGGCCCTACTGTCGCGCGGAACGGATGGGGGAGACTTGAAGGATCTTGCGCTTTTTTACCACCGGGAACAGGGACCCCCTGCCTTCGCAGGCGGGAGCGGCAGCCCTTGCAAGGTCGCAACGCCTTGTTCCCGGGGTCTGAAATTTAGAAGGCCCCCGGCCGGCGGAGGGATGCCGGGCCTGGGGGCCTTGGGGTGACCAACGACGTCGGGCTGGGCTAGAACCCTGAGCTGGTCTTCCGAGGGCTTCGGTTTCACCGGGAGGGATCGGTGTTGCGTCGTCCTCATGGGCTTATCTTCCCCGTTTTCCGCCCGGCCGTCAACATCTTAATCCGACCATAATGGTGGGGGAAATGCCTCAATCGTGCCCCGGCTCTGCCTTCATGGCCGGGCTCCGGCCTCCCCAGGCAGGAGTGCGGAGGGCGGCAGTCCTTGTAGGGCCGCAAGGCCTTGTTCCCGAGGCCTGAAATTTAGAAGGCCCCCGGCCGGCGGAGGGATGCCGGGCCTGGGGGCCTTGGGGTGACCAACGACGTCGGGCTGGGCTAGAACCCTGGGCTGGTCGTCCGAGGACTTCGGTTTCACCGGGAGGGATCGGTGTTGCGTCGTCCTCATGGGCTTATCTTCCCCGTTTTCCGCCCGGTCGTCAACATCTTAATCCGACCATAATGGTGGGGGAAATGCCCCAATCGTGCCCCGACTCTGCCTTCGTGCCGGAGGCTGGCCCGGCCCGGCCCCGCCTCCCTGGGTGGGAGCGTGGAAGAAACGTGGATGAGGACAAGAATCCGGTGCTGGTTCCCGGGTGGTTTCGCCCAAGGGTAGGGCGCCAGGGCGGTGAAGTTTCCCATTGATTTTTTGAGACGAGCGGTCTAATAAATGTGCATGAACCAGCCAGACCCCAAACTCCGTAAGCGTGGCCGGCCTCCGAAGGACCCTGACGCACTCGGATCAACCCGCGACAAGCTGTTGCGGGCCGGCGTCTCCATTTTAACCGAGAAGGGCTTCAGTGCCGTGGGAATAGAAGAAATTCTATCCACGGCTGGGGTGCCAAAAGGATCATTCTATCATTACTTTGATAATAAGGAGAGTTTTGGTCTGGCTCTAATAGATTCCTATGCAGAATATTTTAATCGTAAGTTGAGTTATTGGTTTGAGAGGGTGGATCAATCCCCGTTGCAGAGGTTCAGGGGATTCATCGCCGACGCTCGCGAGGGAATGTCTCGTCACGATTTCCGCCGTGGGTGCCTGGTGGGCAACCTCGGGCAGGAGATGGGCGTTTTGCCCGAGAGCTTCCGCCAGCGGATTTCAGGGGTTTTCGCGGATTGGGAGGCGCGAACGGCGGATTGCCTGCGCGCGGCGTGCGCGGCAGGTGAAATACCGCAAGGCGCTGATTGCAACGAATTGGCGGTCTTTTTTTGGATTGGTTGGGAAGGGGCGGTCCTGCGCGCGAAACTTGAGCGGAACGCGGATGCGCTCGACGCCTTTTCCCAAGGTTTTTTCAAGCTGTTGGGGGCGTTCCCTCAAGCAACGGAAAGGCGATGAGATGTTCAGGGCGATCATGATTTCAAAAGACGAGGCTGGGCACCGTGTCGCGTTGAGCGAGGTGGATCAAGACCAGTTGCCCGACGGCGACGTGACCGTCAAAGTGCAGTGCTCGACCTTGAACTACAAGGACGCCCTGGCGATTACCGGGAAAGGGCCTGTCGTGCGCAAATTCCCGATGGTGCCCGGCATCGATTTCGCCGGGGTGGTCGAGCAGTCGGACAATCCGGAATTTCATGCGGGTGATCGTGTCGTTTTGAATGGCTGGGGTGTGGGGGAAGTGCACTGGGGCGGTCTCGCGGAGCATGCCCGAGTGAAGGGAGACTGGCTGATCCCGCTTGACCCGGCTTTCAGCCCCGAGCAGGCCATGAGCATAGGAACCGCCGGGTACACGGCAATGCTGTGCGTGATGGCGCTGGAAAAGCATGGCGTCATGCCCGAAAGCGGCGAAATTCTCGTGACGGGCGCGGCAGGGGGCGTTGGGAGCGTGGCCACCGCCATTCTCGCGAAACGAGGCTACACTGTCGCCGCGTTGACCGGTCGGCCCGAGGAAGCGGGGTATCTGAAATCACTCGGCGCTTGCCGGATTGTCGATCGCGCGGACTACAGCGCACCTGGCAAGCCACTCGCGAAAGAGCAATGGGCGGGGGCTGTGGATGTGGTCGGCGGGCAAGTCCTGGCAAACGTTTGCGCCGCCATGAAATATCGCGGGGTGGTCGCGGCGTGCGGCCTTGCTGGCGGCATGGCGTTCCCCGCTACCGTTGCGCCCTTTATCTTGCGGGGGGTGACCTTGGCGGGTATCGACAGCGTGATGTGCCCCAAAGCCGAACGGATCGAGGCCTGGAGGCGTCTCGCGGTTGATCTCGACCCCGCCTTGCTCTCGTCCATGATAGAGCGCATCGCCCTTGAAGACGTCATTCCCGCCGCCGAGCGTCTCATCGCCGGCACGGTTCGCGGTCGCGTCATCGTTCCCATTGCTTCGGCTTGATAGGCGATTTTCAGCCGGAATGGCTACCGTTTCGGCGGTTTGAAAATGCGATGGTTCAATACGGTAGAGCGCATTCACTGATCCGGTTTGATCGAAATGCGCTCTGGACGTTTGTTCCGGCCAGCACGTCGGAGCAAGCATCGTGTTGCCGCTGAAGGGAGAAAGAGGGCACCGGAGCCGTCGCGACAGAGGCGCTAGCCCTCGCGAGGCCTTCTTCCCAAGGCCCGGAATTTTGAAGGCCCCCGGCCGGCGGAGGGATGCCGGGCCTGGGGGCCTTGGGGTGACCAACGACGTCGGGCTGGGCTAGAACCCTGAGCTGGTCGTCCGAGGGCTTCGGTTTCACCGGGAGGGATCGGTGTTGCGTCGTCCTCATGGGCTTATCTTCCCCGTTTCCCGCCCGGTCGTCAACGTCTTAATCCGACCATAATAGTGGGGAAAATGCCTTAATTCCGCCCTGGCTTCGCCCCGGAGAAATCCTGGGCCCGGGGAGGGGGCGGTTATTCCACGCGGCGCGAGCCTGCTTTGTCCCGCCGGCTGTTCCGGCGGGTTCCGGATCACGAAAGCGATGATCAAGCAGGCGCTCAAGCCGCGTTTGTCCTGGTGGCCATGGGCCGCCTTGTTTCTCAAAGGTGATGGAATGTCTCGGTTTCACCGCCGATGGTTTGTTTTGCTGGCCGTTCTTCTTGCCTTCCTGCCCGTGATTTTGGACATGACCATTCTGCATATCGCGGTCCCGTCGCTGTCCCTGGCCCTTGGCGCGAGCGCCACGGAGATCCTTTGGATCATCGACATCTACCCCCTGATGATGGCGGGCCTGCTGGTGCCGATGGGATCGCTCGCCGATCGGGTGGGGCATCGCCGCATGCTGCTCACGGGGTTGATGGTGTTCGGAGGGGCGTCCCTGGCGGCGGCTTTCGCGCCGACGGCCTTGCTGCTGATTGGCGCGCGCGCGCTGCTGGCGGTGGGAGCCGCCATGATCATGCCGTGCGTTCTGGCTCTCATTCGCCAGACCTTCGAGGATGACAGGGAGCGGGGCGTCGCGCTGGGCCTCTGGTCCACGTTCGCCGCCGCGGGCGGGGCGATGGGCCCCTTGGTTGGCGGCGCGCTTTTGGAGCATTTCTGGTGGGGTTCGGTGTTCTTGCTGAACGTGCCGGTGATGCTGGGCGTGTGGTCGTTTGCCTTTGCTGTCTTGCCCCGGCGCGTGTCCGGGGGGCTTGGGTCGTGGAATATCGGCCAGGCCCTTGTTCTGATCGTGGGTCTGATCACGGTGGTTTATGCCATCAAGGCAGCCTTCAAGGCGGATAACGCGCCGTTGCTCACGGGATTGTGTTTCCTGGTTGGCGTTTTTTTGCTTGCCTGGTTCGCGCGCAAGCAGGTTTGTTCGCGCTCGCCCATGCTTGATCTGTCCTTGTTCACCAGGCCGGCGATCGCGGCCGGCATGGTGATGGCGATCGTGGTTTCCGGGGCGCTGGCAGGGGCGGAACTGACCATTGCCCAGGAACTGCAGTTCGTGGTGGGCCTTTCGCCCCTGCAAGCGGGGATGTTCATTTTGCCCTTGATGATCGCGTCCGGGGTTGGCGGGCCGTTCGCGGGGTCGATCGCGGCCGCGATCGGCTTGCGTCCGGTCGCGGTTGTGTCGCTGCTTGTCGCCGCGGCCAGCCTTGCCGGCCTGGGGCTGAGCGATTTTCAAAGCGGGCACTGGAGCATCGTCGCGTTGCTGGCCCTTCTGGGCTTCGTGCTGGGCATCGGGCTGACCGCCTCGTCCATCGCGATCATGGACAGCGCTCCGGCCTCCAAGGCCGGGGCGGCCGGGGCGCTTGAGGGCACGGGGTACGAGCTTGGCGCGGGGCTTGGCATCACCGTTTTTGGTGTCTTGCTGGCGGCGAGCTACCAAAGCGCCATCGAGGTTCCGCAAGAACTGGTGGAGCGGATGGGGCCGGCGCCCTTCGCCTCCATCGGCGAGACCATTGCCGCCGCCGCGCTGGCCGGCGAGGAAGGCGCGGCCCTGATCCAAAGCGCCAACGCGGCCTTTGTCTCGGCGCACGCAACGGTGCTGCTGTCGGCGGCGGGGACGATCGCGCTGGTGGCCGCCGTGGTCATGGCCGCGCTGCGCACTGTCCCGTCGGCCCGCCGGGATCGGCTGGCGTCCTGACGCGGGACCTGGGGAGGCGGAGCCTGGAGAGGCACGGCCTGGAGAGGCACGGTCTGGGGAAATCCTGCCTCCCCAGGCCGTGCACGCCCGGCGTTCCGATCTTACAAGCTGTCGCCGAAGTCGGCGCGGAACTTGGCGATCAGGGCGGCGTGCCAGTCGGTGGTGGTTTCCAGCTTGCCGAAGAAGAAGCGCAGGAGCTTGGGTTCCTCGACGAAGCGCAGGCCGCCGACCAGGGCGCGGTTTTCGTACAGCCACACGATGCGATCGACGGCGTACTTGACCTGCGACAAGGTGAACACGCGCCGGGGCATGGCGAGGCGCAGCAACTCCATGTTGGAGTAGGTTTCGTTGCCCTCGGCGTCGCGCTGCTCGGAAACCGAGCCGCGCTCCATGCCGCGCACGCCGCTGACCAGGAACAGGGCCGAGGCCAGGGCGCCGGCCGGGTACTGGGTTTGCGGCACATGATCAAGGAAGCGCATGGCGTCCAGGTGGCAGCCCAGGCCGCCGGGCGGGGTGATCACCGGCACGCCCTGGCGGTCCAGGTCGTTGACCATGTATTCGATGAACTGGGGCCCTTGCGAGACCATGTCTTCGTCCATGGTTTCGTCGAGACCCACGGTCAGGGCTTCGATTTCGCGGATGGACATGCCGCCGTAGGTCAGGAAACCTTCGTACAGCGTGACCAGCTCGCGCATCTTCATGTAGTGGTCCTGGTTGCGCGTGCAGATGCCGCCGCCCCGGGCGCAGCCGAGCTTGCGCGCCGAGAAATAAAGAACGTCGGCCATGTCGGCGATGATGCGGGTGATCTCGCGCAGCGACAGGTTGGCCGCCTCGGGCTCGCGGGTCTTGATGAAGTACAGGTTATCGGCCAGCAAGCTGGCATCGAACACCAGCATGACGCCGTGGCGATCGCACACCGCGCGCACCTCGCGCAGGTTGGCGAGCGAATGGGGTTGGCCACCGATCAGGTTGGTGCCGGTTTCCACGCGCACGAAGGCGATGCGCTCGGCCCCGTGGGTCTTGATCAGGGCTTCCAGCTTGCCCACGTCCAGGTTGCCCTTGAACGGGTGGGTGCTGGTGACGGCCAAGCCCTCGTCGATCAGCAGTTCCTCGACCGTGCCGCCATTGAGGACCACATGGGCCTTCGACGTGGTGAAGTGGTAGTTCATGGGCACGATCGTGCCCGGCTTCACGAACACGCGCGAGATGATGTTCTCGGCCGCGCGGCCCTGGTGCACCGGCAGGAAGTATTCCGTGCCGAAGATCTCGCGGATTTTCTCTTCCAGCTTGGCGTAGGTTTCCGAGCCGGCGTAGCTGTCGTCGGATTCCATCATCGCGGCCAGCTGCCGGTCGCTCATGGCGTTGACGCCGCTGTCGGTGAGCATGTCCAGGTAGATGTCGCGGTTGCGCAGCAAGAACGTATTGTTGCCCGCCGCGCGGATGGCTTCCAGGCGACGCTCGATCGGGACCAGGTTCAGCTTCTGGACGATGCGGACTTTGTGCATTTCCAGGGGAATCCGTTCCCCCGAGTGGAAAGTAACCGTAGACATCCGGACGCGACTCCGTCAAAGGGCTGCACGGGGAAGGCGCCACCCCCCTTGAGGGAGGGCGGCGTGCGGGCCGGATGTCCGCTGGCACGGCGGAAAGCTCCGGCGCGGCGATCATAACAACACCGCCCCGCCACCTTCGAGCCGTAATCGTGCCATATTATGACAAATTCAGGGGTGCTCCGGCGAAAGGGGCCGGGAAACCGTGTCGGCCAGGGGCGGAAAGGCCCGCTGGTCGATGACCCACGACAAGGGCACGCCCTGGCGCTCCACCCGCGCCCATTCCCGCGTCGGGTCGGCGGGGGCCGGGCAATAGAACTGGGCGGTGCCCAGGGCGAACTCGGCCTCTTCCTCGTTGTCCACCGAAAGCAGGAACGAAGGAAAGTAGGCGTCGGCGGCCGTGGAGTCGCCGCACACCCACACCTTCCACGCCCGCCCCGGGGGGGGCATCAGATCGCGGGCCTTCAGGGCCTCGACGAAGCGGGCGGTCAGTTCCTTGAACGAGGTATCCCAATAGTCCATTTCATAGCGCTCGTAGGCGCCGGGCAGCCCCCCGGTCAGCAGGTTGTATGAAACGTACTGGTAGGGGTGGAGGACGACCAGACGGTTGACGGACAAGGCCACGCCCACGGCAAGGGTTGCGATCCCCAGCCCCCGGCGCCAGGGCCCGGGATCGCGCACGGCCCGTTCAAGGGCCAGCCCGCCGGCCACGGCCAGGGGCGGCAGCAGAAACAAGAAGTGACGCATGCCGTTGTACATCACGGGGCGGTCGAGCACGGCGAAGGCCAGGGGTTCCAGGACCGCGAGCGCCACCAGCGCGCCCTGGGCGCCCCGCGTGGCGAGCAGGATCCGGGGGCGGGTGACAACGGTCCACGCGCCCCAGAGACCGGCGGCCACGGCGGTCAGCAGCAGGATTTCGGGCAGCCGCACCGCCAGCATGGTGGGCAGGTACAGGCGGGGCAGGTCGGTGGTTTCCACCAGGGCGCCGTTGAAGGTGATCAGGGCATCGAAGGGAAAGCGCGAAAAAACCGTGAGCCCCTCGATCAGGTTGCCCCAGTCCTGCGCGACCCAGGGCCACAAGATCACGGTGACCAGCACCAGGGGCGGCAGGGCCAGGAGCAGGCGCCCGGTTCCCTGGGCGGTGTCGGCCCAGCCGAGGCGGCCGGGGCGGCTCCGCAGGTGGCCCGCGACCCGCAGCAGCCAGGCCCCGGCCAGCACCGGACCCAGGATCAAGGCGCCGATGCGCGTGCCCAGCATGAGGCCCAGCGCCATCCCCAACCCCAGAACCAGGGCCGCCGACGGACGCGGCCAGCGGTCTTGCACCGCCGCCAGGGCCCACAGGACCAGGGCGGCGGCGGTGGCAAGGGGGATGTCCTTGGGGTTGATGAACATGTGGCCGAACCACGAGGGCGTGACGGCCAGCAAGATCAGGGCAAACAACCCCGCCCACGGGCCGCCGATGCGCCGGCCCAGGCGCCACGTCGCGGCCAGCCCGACCACGCCCACCACGCCCCCCAGGGCATGGCGCACGCTGTAGGGGGGCGCGGTGGGAAACAGGCGGTCGAGCAGGGCGGCCACCATGTCGAAGCCGCCACCGTAGAAGGCCAGGTTGAGGTATCCGAAGGCGCTTTTGTCGTGGAAGCCGGATTCGTAGTAGCGCAGCAGCAAGCGCCCGTAGGCGCTTTGCACGGGCTCGTCGTAGGACAGGCCATAGTCACCCGCGCACAGGAAAACGACGAGCAGCAGGCTTGCCAGTGTTCCCCAGGCCAGGGCATCGGGCAGGGGCGGACCGCCCAAGGCTCCGCGCCCCCGGACCTTTGCATCAAAGGGCCGGGGGGCGACACGTCCACGAGGCAAGCTCATCCGGCCGCCCTGGCAACGAACAGGCGCCGCGAGGCCCCGTAGTTCCACACAAAGCCGGCCCCGATGGCGCACGCCTTGGCGGCCAGGACCGGCATCACGGGCGCGAGGGCAACCAGAACCACGGTGCTCACCACCAGCCCGCCCAGGTTGGCGAGCGCGAACAAGGCGCCCTGGCGCAGCGAGGGGGCGAACGCGGGGTGCCCCGGGCGGCGGAAGGTCCACGCCCCGTTCAGCAGGTAGCTGTTGATCACCGCGACCAGGAAGCCGGCGGTGTTGGCGAGGGGCAGGGGCCAGCCGGCCAGCCAGTGCAAGGCGGCGAACACCCCGGTGTCGATGCCCGAGTTGATCAGGCCGACCGAGGCGAAACGGGTCATTTCCAGAACAGACCGTCCGCGTTCACGCCAGCTCCGGGGAGGGCGCGCGGGGGAGGGCGGCGGCAGAAGGCGGGTCATGGGGTGTATCCGGGCGTGGGACGGGAGTCGGGGGCGGCGTGATCGGGCGGCGCGTCGGGGAAGCCATGTTCCTCGGCAACAAGATACAAGGGACGTTGTTTCACCTCGGTAAAGACGCGCCCCAAATATTCGCCGATGATGCCCAGGCCGATCAGCTGCACGCCGGCAAAAAAGGTGATGGCAATGATCAAGGACGGAAAACCGGGCAGGTCAACCCCGTACACCAAGGTCCGGACAAAGAAATGCGCGGCGTACAACAGGGCGCCCAACGAGACCAGGGTACCGACATAAGTCCAGATACGCAAGGGGAGTGTGCTAAAGGCTGTAATGGCATCGACGGCAAAACGCCACAACGCGCCCAGGCGCCACCCCGACCGCCCGCCGGCCCGCTCGCCCACGTCGAAGGGCACGGCGATGCTGCGAAAGCCGATCCAGGCGTACAGGCCCTTGGTGAAGCGGGTGCGTTCGGCCAGGGCGTTGAGGGCATCGACCGCGCGCCGGTCCATGAGGCGGAAATCCCCGGCTCCGGGAGGCAGGGGGGTTTGCGACAAGGCGCCGAACAGGCGGTAGAACATCCGCGCCGCCCAGCGTCGGATCCAGGTATCGGTGTCGCGGGTGCGGCGTTGCCCATACACCACCGGCCAGCCCTCGCGCCACAGGGAAACGAAGCGTTCAAGGAGTTCGGGCGGGTGCTGCAAGTCGGCGTCCATCAGGATCACCGCCTGGCCCGACGCGCGGCGCAGGCCGGCGGCGAGCGCCGCTTCCTTGCCGAAGTTGCGCGACAGGGCCAGCACCTTCACGCGCGGTTCATCCGCCTGAAGGGCCTTGAGGCGGGCCAGCGTGTCGTCCGTGCTGCCATCATCGACGCACACCATCTCGGCTTCCAGGCCGATGTGGTCGAGCACCGGTAGAAGCCGGGCCATCAGGGCGTCAAGAACCAAGGCTTCGTTGTGCATGGGCACAACAACCGACAAAGCCGCGTTGCGAGACATGGGAGAAGAACCCTCGGGGGGACTAAAGGACCGTTCTTCCTACCTTGTGGCCAGCGGGGCGACAAGCTAAATGCGAAGGCGGCCCCTGGCTCCCCAAACACCGGTGGGGCCGGCCCGCACGGGGTGAGTCCGTTCCGTGTCTTGCGGGAAAACGGTGCCACAATCCCGAAAAGCGGGATCATTAGGCCGGAAGGAGGGGGAAATGTCTACCCTTGATCGTATTGTCTTTGTGTATGCCGATGACTTCGGCCTGGCGGATGGGGTCAGCCGGGCCATCGTGGCCCTGATCGAGGCCGGCCGTTTAAGCGGGACCGGCTGCATGAGCGTGTTTCCCGACTGGGCGCCCCGGGCCCGCTGGCTGGATGGCCTGGAGGACCGGGCCGACATCGGCCTGCATCTGACCTTGACCGACCATCCTCCCCTGACCGGTGTTTCGGCCCTGGCGCCCCGGGGGTGCTTGCCGCCCCTGAAGCGGCTTTTGCGCCTGTCCCTGGCCGGACGGCTGGACCAGGCGGCGCTGCGAGCCGAGATCCGCGCCCAGGTGGACGCCTTTGTCCAGGCCCGGGGCCAGTGGCCGGCGTTCGTGGACGGGCACCACCATGCGCATGTGCTGCCCGGGGTGCGCGAGGCGGTACTGGCGGAACTGGCCGCCCCGCTGGCCGCCGGAACCCTGGCGGTGCGCGATTGCTGGGAGCCCCCGGCGCGGGTGGTGGCCCGGGGGGTGGCGGTACCCCGGGCCCTGGTCCTGAGCGCCCTGGCGTGGGGGATGCACCGGCGGCTGGGGGCCCTGGGAGTCCGGCGCAACGAGGGCTTTTCGGGGGTGCACGCCTTCGCGCCCGGCGCCCCGTACCGGCCCTTGTTCCAGCGTTTCTTGAGAGTGGGCGGCCCCCGGGCCCTGATCGGCTGTCATCCGGGCTGGGTGGACGACACGTTGAGTGCCCGCGATCGGGTGGTCGACTCGCGTCCCGGCGAATACACCTATCTGGCCAGCCCCGCTTTCCTGGAAGACCTGGCGGACATCAACGCACGGTTGGGTCGTTTGTCCCGGGACCCTTCTTTCGAGGCGAAACGTGTTGATCCTCCGCCACCCCTCTGGACATAGCGCTTGCGCCGCCCCACTTCTTGAATGATTTCTATTTGTTTAAAGCGCGTGGGTGCGGACCGGAGGATGGGGGCATGATGGGCGCGGGGATCGCCGAGAGCGACGCGGACGGACTGCGTGGCTTTGCCTTGTCCATTCCCTTTCATTTCAACATCGGCGTCGATGTGTGCGACCGGCACGCCGCCAACCCGGCGCGGGCCAACATGCCCGCGCTGATTGTCGAGGATGCGCGGGGCCAGGTTCAGACCATCACCTTCGCCCGCCTGAAGAGCGGATCCGACCGCATGGCCAACGTGCTGCGCGGGCTGGGCATCGAAAGCGGCGACCGGGTGGCGGTGTATCTTTCGCAACGCCTGGAAACGGCGCTGGCGTTGATTGCGATCCTCAAGCTCGGGGCGGTGGCCGTTCCCCTGTTTCCGCTGTTCAATGGTGACGGCCTGGGCGGGCGCCTGACCGATTCGGGGGCCGAAGTGGTGGTGACCGACGCCGAGGGCGCCGTCCGGGTCATGGACCTGGATCTTCCGACGCGCCCGACCGTGGTGTCGGTGGACCCGGATCCCCCGGCGGGCGTGCGCAATCTCGACGATCTCATGGGGCGGGGCAGCGGATACTTCCGGTCGGTGGAAACCATGGCCGAGGATCCGGCCCTTTTGCTTTATACCTCGGGCACCACCGGCACCCCGCGCGGAGCCCTTCTCGCGCACCGGGCGCTGCCCGCCCACTGGCCCGGGTTCGGCATGGCGTTTCCCTCGCCGTTCCTCGCCGACGAACTGTTCTGGACCCCGGCGGATTGGGCCTGGGTCGGCGGATTGCTGAGCGTCTTGTTCCCGGCCCTGTCGCGGGGGCTGCCGGTCCTGGGCTGCCGGGGACCCCGCTTCGACCCCGAGGAGACCTTGGCCATGATGAGCCGGCACCGGGTGCGCAGCGCCTTTTTCCCGCCCACCGCGCTTCGTCTGCTGCGCCAGCTGCCCGTGGCCCAGGTGCGGGCCAGCAGCCCCTTGCGGGCGGTGGTGGCGGGGGGCGAGCCCCTGGGCGGGGCCCTTCTGGACTGGGGGCGCGAGGCCCTGGGCCTGACCATCAACGAGGTGTACGGGCAAACCGAGGCCAACCTGGTCATCGGCAACGGCTTTCCATGCCATCCGGTGCGCCCGGGGTCGATGGGGCGGGTGATTCCCGGTCACCGGGTGGAAATCGTCGACGACGAAGGGCGGGTTCTGGCCCCCGGGGAGCTGGGCGAGATTGCCGTGGCCCGCTCCGATCCTTCCATGTTCCTGGGCTATTGGAACAATCCCGAGGCGACGGCGGAAAAATTCCGGGGCGAATGGATGCTGACCGGTGATACCGGGCGCAAGGACTCTGATGGATCGTTCTGGTTCCTGGGGCGCGAGGACGATGTGATCATTTCGGCCGGCTACCGCATCGGTCCGGGCGAGGTCGAGGACGTGCTGATGCGCCATCCCGGCGTGGATCAGGTGGCCGTGGTCGGCATTCCCGACCCCGAGCGCACGGAAATCGTCAAGGCGTTCGTGGTGCCGCGTGACCGGGGCCTGCTGGACAACGGAACGGCCAGCGGCGTCCTGGCCCAGGATCTGCAACAGTTTGCCCGCCAGCGTTATGGGGCCCATGCCTATCCCCGCCAGGTTGCTTTTTTAGGCGAACTGCCGGTTTCGGCCACCGGCAAGATCCGGCGGCGCGATCTGCGTCACCTTGATCCGGGCCAGGATCTTTGAGTGGTCCTTGCCGTGCGCGGGAAGTGCTCCCTTCCTTTTTTCGCCATGAAGGGCGCTGGTCGCGCTCGCTCGCCTTGGAACGGGAGTGGGGGTGTATCGCGTATCGCGCGAGATGCGGGACGGGCGATATACATCTAAAGTTCATGGTGACGGGAAGGGGTAAACCTCGTATTTATAGAATCGGAATATGGTCGAAAGATTGTATCCGCGGCAACGAAGGCGTGAAGGCCCGTTGCCCCGGGGCATCAGGGGGCGCATCGGAATCAGAAAGCCTCCGCCCTGAAGGCTACGATTGATCCGCCTGGGATCCCGCCCCTTCGGGTGGCGTGCCACGTCCCAGGGCGGGAGCGAGGTCGCCATGGTCGTTTCCTTCCTTGTCCCGGAATTTCCTGGAAGCCAGGCGGAAAGGCCTGCCCCCGCCGCCTTGGAAGGCGGGCCCGCTTTTGGGGGCTCCGGGCCGGGCGCATCGATTTTCGGAGCATGGGCGATACCGATGTCTGATCCCCTCCTTGACCAGCCATTCGTGGGGATCGGCTTCGTCGAGGCGATGACCGGACGCTGGACAACGCTCACCCCGGGGTTATGCACCCTGCTGGGCGTGCCCGCCCGGGATCTGGAAGAAGGGGTTTGGCCCTATCCTTTCGAGGAAGAGGTGTCCCTGGCCTTGCTGCGCGATCTGGCCGGGCGCCAGGCCCGTGCCTCCACCCCCCTTGTTCACGAATGGACGGCGCGCTCGGCGAGCGGCGAGCGGCTGATCGTGCAGGCCCATGTGTCCTGGGCCATGGGGCCGGGGGCCGTCCTTCCCCTGGTGCGGGTGGTGCTGCGCGACGTGACCGGGGAACGGCGGGCGCAAAACGCCCTGCACGAGAGCGAGAACCGGTTCGCCACGCTGGCCAACAACGCCTCCGTCCTGGTGTGGATGGCGGGCACGGACAAACTTTGTTTCTATTTCAACCAGGTCTGGCTGGCGTTCACGGGGCGGACCCACGAACAGGAATACGGCAACGGCTGGACCGAGGGGGTTCATCCCGATGATTTCGAGCAATGCCTTGCCACCTACGTGACGGCCTTTGACCGGCACGAGGAATTCACCATGGAATACCGGCTGCGCCATGCCAGTGGGGAATATCGCTGGCTGCTGGACCATGGCGTTCCCACCTACGACGCCCGGGGAACGTTCCTGGGCTACATCGGGTCGTGCCTGGATATTTCCGAAAAAAAGAAAAACGAAACCGACATCCTGGAAGCAAACCAGAAACTTCTGAGCCTGACCGACTCCCTGAGGAAGGCGAACGAGGACCTGGAACGCTTCGCCTACGTGGCCTCGCACGACTTGCGCGAACCCTTGCGCATGATCAGCTGCTATCTGTCGCTGATCGAAAGGCGCCTTGGGTCCGCGATGACCGGGGAACTGGCCGAGTTTTTTGGGTTCGCGGTCGATGGCGCCCGGCGCATGGACCGGATGGTGCTTGATCTCCTGGCCTACTCGCGGGTGGGCCGGCGCGGCGAGGACCGCATGCCCGTGCCCCTGGGGGAGGTGGTGCAAGAAGGCCTGCTCAATCTCAAGGTCGCGGTGGCCGAGGCCGGCGCGGTGGTCGAGGTTGCCGCTCCCCTGCCGGTCGTGCGGGGCCATCGTTCCGAGCTGGCGCGCCTGTTCCAGAACCTTCTGGAAAACGCGATCAAATACCGTGCCTTGGATCGTCCCTGCCGGATCGAGGTGGGCGGACGCGAGGACGCCTGCGAGAACATGGTGTGGGTCAAGGACAACGGTCCCGGGATCGAGCCCGCCTATCATGCGCGGGTGTTCGAGCTGTTCCAGCGCCTGGTGCCGCGCGAGGCCTGCGAGGGCACGGGACTCGGGTTGGCCCTGTGCAAGAAAATCGTGGAGTCGCACGGCGGAAGGGTATGGATCGAGTCCCAGGCCGGCCAGGGCTGCGCGTTTTGGATGGCTTTCCCCAAGCCCTCCTAAACCCGCAAGGGAAGAGCGGTTGCTTCCGGGAGCCAGACCAAAGTCTCCGTTTGCGTCCAGGGCGGGGGGCGGGCATCATCGCCCCTTCCCATTTCCGCCGGAGGGTTTTCCCTTGGACGCCGTTCTCATGGCCGCCTTCTTGGGCTTGGTCGAAGGCCTGACCGAATTCCTGCCCGTTTCCTCCACCGGCCACCTGGTGCTTCTGGGCGATCTGCTGCACTTCAAGGGGCCGCCGGGCAAGGCGTTCGAGATCGTCATCCAGCTGGGTGCCATTCTGGCGGTGTGCGTCGTGTACTGGCGCCGTTTGTGGACGGCCGCCGTGGGGCTGCGCCACGACTGGCGCCAGCGGGCCTTCGTGCGCAACATCCTGATTGCGTTCCTGCCCGCCGCGGTGATCGGCGCCGTGGCCTACAAGGGGATCCGCGCGCTTCTCGACAGCCCGCTGGTGATCGCCATCGCCCTGGTGGTGGGGGGCGTCGCGATCCTCGCGATCGAACGCCTGGTGCGGCACCCGCGTTTCGCCACGATCGAAGGCATTTCGCCCCGGCTGGCGCTGGGCATCGGCGTGATTCAGACGGTTGCCATGATTCCCGGGGTGTCGCGCTCGGGCGCCACCATCATGGGCGCCCTGCTCATGGGCGTGGAACGGCGCACCGCCGCCGAGTTCTCGTTCTTCCTGGCCATTCCCACCATGGTCGCGGCCACGGCCTATTCCCTGTACAAGAACCGCAACGACCTGAGCTTCGACGACACGACCTTGATCCTGGTCGGGTTCGTCATGGCGTTTCTCACCGCCTTGGTGGTGGTGAAGGCGGCCGTGGGCTTTATTTCGCGCCACGGCTTCACGCCGTTCGCCGTGTACCGGATCGTGGTCGGCAGCGCCATGATCGCCTTGCTGACCTTGCGCTAGAGTTTGTCAGGGAAAAGTGGGCACCGCTTTTCCCGAAAAGACAAACTCAGACAAAAGGATTCAGAGTCCGTTCGCTTCACCGTGAAACGGACGGACTCCAGACAAGGAGACCGGGCCCTGAGCAAGGCGGCTGGCGTGCTCGCGGCCGTCAGGGAGCGAGGGCGGTGTCCTTGGAGTCCGCGACCGGATAGCGCATGATGATGGTGAGCTGGGCGCCCTTGGCCGGCAGGGGGAACTGGCTTTTCTCCCAGGTCGGCGGAGCCGGCAGGCCCGTTTCCTGGCCAATGCCATAGCCTTCCGTGGGCAGCAGCCCGAGCAGGCGGTCCATGCGTCCGTTGTTGTTCTGGTCGTGGTGGGCCAGCACCGCCACCGGGCCAACCGGCAGGTCATGGAAAACCACCCGCACGGTGGGGGCGTCGGCGGGCACCGCCTTGCCAACGGTGACTCCCTCGGGGGTCGCGAAGCCCTTGGGGCCGGTGTAGACCGCGATCCGCAAGGGCCCCGGTCCGGGCTGGACGCCGGTGAGGATGACCGTCAGGTCGGCGCCCTGGGCGGCCCGTGCCAGGCCCAGGCCGGTCCCCAGGCAGATCCCCAGGGCGAGGGCCAGGGCGTGGGCGACGGTGCGCCCTACTCGACGACGCCGCGCGCTTCCTGCCACAGCACCACCCCCTTGCCCGGGCGTTCCACGGTAATCACTCCGGTGTACGTGCCCCGGGGCCAGGGGCCCTTGGTTCGTTTCTTGCCGGCCAATCCAAACCACTGCATCCATCCCTTATCGTCAAACGTGTAATCCGTGGTGACAAACGGGCTGCCGTCGGGGGCGGTGATGCTCACCGTCAACCGGTCGCCGCGTTCGATTGCCAGCAGATCCACGAACAGCACCAGAACCTGCGCGTCGGCGGCAACAATGCCGCTTTTGTAGCGCCCGGCCCGCACCCCGACCCGGTCGGGGGTGTCGCCCGCGAAGCCCGTATTGTACAGCAAGGGAGTAGGATAAGCCAGGAGACCGTCCACGTTGCCTTGCCACAGGGGATGGGCGGCGACATGGCAGCCGTTGGCGGCGGGGGCGCCGGTGAACGGATCGATGATTGCGTCGCCGTGCCGGACCTCGAAATGGACATGGGGATGCTCCGTTTGTCCGGACAATCCCACCAGCCCCAGCACCGTTCCGGCCTCGACCGGTTCGCCCGGATGCACGCGGATGCTGTTCTTGCGCAGGTGGCAGTATTGCGTCACCCAGCCGTCCCCGTGTTCGATCACCACCCCGTTGCCGCATTCCTTGTCCTTGACCGAGGGAGCGCCGGGAGAACGAACATTGATGTCGTCCATGTCGGAGCGCATGCGGGCCACCACGCCGGGAGCGGCGGCCAGGACCGGCACCTCCTCGGTGGGAGCCAGGGCGCCCACGCCAAAGTCGGTGCCCTTGTGGCCGTCGTAGCTGCGGGTGCCACACTTGAAATCAGAGACCCCGGGGCTGGGGTCGGTGTCGGCGTAGGTGGTGATCCAGCAGGTTTTCCCCAAGGTGCAGGCGATCGGCAGGCCGAAGGGCTGGGGCGGCTGGTCGGAGGCTCCGGCCGGGGGCAGGGTCCCGAACGCCCCCAGGATCAGCAACACGGCGAGCCGGGCCAAGAAGAGCCAGGACAGGCCACGGGCACGGGCAAAGGCTGGCAACGGAGGTCTCCCGGGAAGGCCTCAGGCGCGCGGTGGGGTCGCCGAGGGCAGGGCAGGGGCGTTTGAAGTCACCGTGACGCGTCGGCGCGGTGGTTTCAAGAACAGATCCTCGTGCGGGAGGGGGGAAAAGTCCTTGATGTTGAGGGACGGCCGGCCAAACAGGAAACCTTGCACGTAATCGCAGCCACAATCGCGCACGAAATGGAGACTTTCGGGGCTGTCGATCATCTCGGCGATGGTGCTGACCCCCAAGCGCCGGCACAGTTCGGTGAGCGCGCTCAGGAAGGCCTTGCCCTTGGCCACCTTCATGGCGTTGCGCACGGCGCTGCCATCGATCTTGACCACGTCCACTTCCAGGGCGCTCAGGTACTGAAAACTGGCCGCGCCGGCCCCGAAATCGTCCAGGCACACACGGTAGTGCAGGCCGCGCAACACCTGGATGAACTGATTCGCGGCATCCAGGTCGGTCATGCGCGCGGATTCGGTGATTTCGAACATCAGGCGTCCGCGCGTCCACGGATTGTTCTCCAGCAACGCCAGCAATCCATCGACGTAGCGGGAAATCCCGATCGAATAGCCCGAGATGTTGACGGCAAGCTGGTAGGCGTCGGAATTGCGTGGCTTCGATCCCAGCCATTCCAGTGCCTTGTGCGCCATGGCCAGGTCGAACTCATGGATCAGGCCGGTTTCCTCGGCAAACGTGATGGCGCGAAACGGCGAGGCGTCGGGCTGGGTGGCCTCGAAGCGGCACAGGGCCTCGTAATGGTGAATGTTGCCGGTGGTCGCGCTGAGGATGGGTTGCACCGCGATGTGAAACCGCCGGTCGGCGACGAGGCGGCGAAAATCGGTGACCTCGCTTGCCGCCTGCGCAACCAGCTTCAGCAAGGTGGTCGGCAAGGTGCGCAAGGAAAGAGCGCCGGTGCTGGTGCGCTGCATCTGGTTCATGGCGTACAGCAGGCCCCGGGCCAGATCCTCCTCGCGGACCTCCCCGCTTCCGTGCAGATCCAGGGCGGCGGTTTCCACCTCCACCCCTTCGCCGCTGGGATCATGCCCCCGGGCCAGGGCCTCCAGGCGTGCCTCCAGCGCGCCGACGTCGAGCGAGGCATCATGCAGCAGGCCGTAGCGTCCCTCGGCGACCAGGGCCGCGGAGTCGGCATCCAGGGCGGCGGTGCGCAGGCTTTCTCCCAAGGCGCCCAGCAAGGTCGAGGCGCGCGATTCATCCAGACGCCCTTGCAGGTCCTCGAACCCTTTCAGGTTGACCAGGGTTACCCCCACGTCGCGGCCGGCCTCGCGCGCCGCCTTGACCCGTCGTCCGGCGGTTTCGCTGAAGGCCTCGGCCGACAAAAGACCCGTCCGCTGGTCCCGGCTGGCCCGGTCGTGGGCCCGGTCGGGGGAGTGGGCCCGCAGGCGCAACGCCACGTAACAATGCCCATCCAGGGTATACGCCGACAGATCCATGGGCAGCGGCAGGCCCTGCTGCCGGCTCAGGCGCACAATGGCCCCTTCCAGGCGCCCGCGTCCGTGCGTCTGCTTCAGGTAGCCCAGGGCCTTGGGACCGTCCTCCGGCGTGATCAAGGAAAGGAAATGCTCCCCAACCAGGCTGGGAGGCGTTCGTCCCGTGAACGCCGAAAAGGCCCCGGCGGCGAACTGGATGACACCGGCTTCGTCGAGGTGCAACAGGAGATCGGCCCAGCAGAAGGCAAGAGCGGCGAAGCGATCGCGGTCGCTGCGGGGCGCGACACTTGCCGAGGAAGGAACGCTCGGTGCGGGGGGACTCCCTGCGTGCGCTGTTGCCGAAACCATGCCGGTTTTTGTCCTTGTTGCCGCGGTTTCACTTTTCCTCCCAACCTGGCTTCAGGAGGGAGACGAATCGCCCTTCACGAAAGGGATCCTCGGGGTGTTTCCGGCCGCTGTATCCAGGAAGGTGAAGAGATTCTTGTTTTTTGAAACCAGGGTGGCTTCCCATCAAGCGCATTGACCCGTGGGGGGGGAAGCCCTTTCCCGCGTGGGCGTTCTGGTCGGCACTTCGAAAGGGGGCCCGACCCATGGGGCACCGGGAAAGCCAGGATGGAAGGACCCTGGAACGAGGAAGCCGGGCCCGGATCCCGGCGACAGGTCCCGCACGTTTGGGGGATGCGCCGCATGGCCCGAAAAATTCTTTCCCTCTTTCGGGCGGTGCGGGAAAGCGCGTGGCTTTGAAATACCTGGGCCAGCGTGCTTTCCCGCTTGTTTTTCACGGTTCACTGCCCCGAAAAGCGGTTCTCGCCTTTCGGGGCCTGCCCTCAAAGGGCGTTTTCACGAGCCTGACGGCGCAAAATAAACTTCTGAATTTTGCCCGTCGAGGTCTTTGGCAGGGGACCAAAAACGATTTCCCGGGGGCACTTGTAATGGGCGAGGCCTTCCCGGCAAAAGGCGATCAGCTCCTTTTCGGTTACCGTGGCCCCGTCGCGCAACTCCACATAGGCGAGGGGCGTTTCCCCCCATTTTTCATCGGGGCGCGCCACCACCGCCGCCGCCACCACATCGGGATGCCTGTGAAGGGCTCCCTCGACTTCGATCGACGAGATGTTCTCGCCTCCCGAGATGATGATGTCCTTCGAGCGATCCTTTAGTTGAATATACCCGTCGGGATGAACAACACCAAGATCTCCCGTATGGAACCATCCTCCCCGGAAAGCCTCCTCGGTCGCGGCCGGGTTCTTCAGGTAGCCCTTCATGGTGATGTTGCCCCGGAAGAAAACCTCGCCCAAGGTCTCGCCATCGGCGGGCACTGGTTCCATGGTCTCGGGATCTCCCACCATCAGCCCATCTTGCACGACATAGCGCACTCCCTGGCGGGCCTTCAAGCGGGCTTGTTCATCGATGGGCAGGGCGTTCCATTCCTCCTTCCAGAAACACACGGTCGAGGGGCCATAGGTCTCGGTCAGGCCATACACATGCGATACCTGGAAGCCCTCGCGCTGCATGCGTTCAAGCACCACCGCCGGCGGCGGCGCGGCGGCCGTCATCACGTGCACGGTATGGGAGAACTCGCGGCGCTCGGCGGGGCCCGCGTTGATCAGGAAGCCCAGCACGATCGGCGCCCCGCAGAAGTGGGTCACCTTTTCGTCGGCGATCGCCTGGAAAATCCCCGCCGCCGAGACCCGGCGCAGGCACACGTTGGTGCCCATGTTGGCGGCCATGGTCCACGGGAAGCACCAGCCGTTGCAGTGGAACATGGGCAGCGTCCACAGGTATCGCGCCCCCGACGGCATGCCCCAGGTGATGATGTTCGACAAGGCATTGAGGGTGGCCCCCCGGTGGTGATACACCACGCCCTTCGGGTTGCCGGTGGTGCCCGAGGTGTAGTTGAGCGCGATGGCGTCCCACTCGTCGGCCGGGCCCTGCCAGGCAAAGGCGGGATCCCCCCCGGCCAGCAGGGTTTCGTAATCGGTTTCGCCCAGGCGTTCGCCCGGGCCGGTGTATTCCGAATCCACGATGTCGATCACCCGGACCGGATGATCGAGCAACGGCAAGGCCGCCTTGATGGTGGGGGCGAATTCGGTGTCGGTGAGAAGGATCCGGGCCTCGCCGTGGTTCAGGATGAAGGCGATTTCCTCGGCGTTCAGGCGAATGTTCAGCGCGTTAAGCACCGCCCCGGCCATCGGGACCCCGAAGTGGGCTTCGTACAGCTCCGGCGTGTTGGC
This sequence comes from Pararhodospirillum oryzae, assembly GCF_007992075.1. Classification (GTDB taxonomy): domain Bacteria; phylum Pseudomonadota; class Alphaproteobacteria; order Rhodospirillales; family Rhodospirillaceae; genus Pararhodospirillum; species Pararhodospirillum oryzae. The sequence goes on along the minus strand of NZ_BJZO01000016.1, from coordinate 20,164 downwards.
GCCCATGACCGCGACCGTTTCGCCCTCCTCGATTCCCAGGTTCCTGAGGGCCGAGGCCAGGCGCAAGGCCCGCTCCCGGGTTTGCGACCACGTGTATCGGCGCGCGCCATGCACGATCGACGGCCGGTCGGGACAGGTCTGGGCCGCCCGGTCCAGGAAGCCGAGCGGCGAAAGGGGCACGTAATTGGCGGGAGTGCGGTCTAGTCCGGTCCGGTAGGGTGATGCCATCGGCGTGAGTCTCCCCTGTTGTGGGAACTGGTTATCGCTGTGTCATGCAACTGCCCAGCTTACATGAAGTCGTAACGCGCCGCCCGCCACGGTTCAATGGGGGTGCGAATGCCCTTTTTTTGGAACTGTCATGCGTCCCGTGAACCTCCAGGCGTTGCGCCTGTCTTTTCAATACGCTGCCCTGTTTGGGGTGGTGGGAATCATGCTGCCCTACTGGCCGGTGTGGCTGGCCTCGCGGGGGCTGGGGCCGGTCGAGATCGGCCTGGTGACCGGGATCACGGCCTGGGGCAAGATGCTGATCAATCCGCTCGCGGGCCAGGCCGCCGACGCGCTTGGCCGGCCGCGTCTGGTCATGGCCGCGCTGGCCGCCGGGAGCCTGGCTCTCTACGCCGTGATTTCCGGGGTTTCGGGGGTCTGGGGCCTGGCCCTGGTCACCTTGATGGCCAGCGGCCTGTTCGCGGCCCTCATGCCGCTGACCGAAACCATGACCCTGGCCCAGGCCCGTTCCCAAGGGGTCGAGTATGGCCGCGTGCGTTTGTGGGGCTCGATCTCCTTCATCGTCTTGTCCACCACCATGGGGCCGCTGATCGATACCCTGGGCCCGGCCCTGGTGCCCTGGGTGGTGGTGGGGTTCCTGGCCCTGGTCCTGGCCGGGGTCGCGGGCCTGCCGGCCGGGCCCGGGCGTTCCCGGCCCGCGAGCGGCCAGGCGCGGCGTTTCCTGACCAGCGGCCCCTTCTTGCTGTTCTTGCTGTCGTCGGGCCTGATCCAGGCCGGTCATGCCACCTACTACACCTTTGCCACCTTGCACTGGCGGGCCGCCGGCCTGGATGGCCTGACCATCGGCTTGTTGTGGGCCGAGGGCGTGGTGGCCGAGGTGATCTTGTTCCTGGTCGGGGCGGGGCTGGTGCGCCGGATTGGTCCCCTGGGCCTGATGGGCGTGGGGGCCGCCTGTGGCATCGTGCGCTGGAGCATCACGGCCACGACCACCGATCCCCAGGTGCTGATGGTCACGCAGGTGCTGCACGCGGGCACGTTTGCCTGCGCGCATCTGGGGGCGATGCATCATCTGGCCCGCACCGTGCCCGTGGCCGTGGCCAACCGCGCCCAGGCCCTTTATTCCACCATCTGCCAGGGGGTGATCATGGGCGCGGCCATGTCGTTCGCCGGCCCGCTTTATGGCGCGCTGGGGGGGCACGCCTTTTTCGTGGACGCGGGATGGTGCGCACTGGGGGGCGGCTGCGCCCTTCTCCTGGCGCTCCGCTACCGGCACCGCCCGGCCGAGGCGGTCTAATAATCCTCTTCGTCGAGTCGGAAGGCGATCGACAGGGCGAGGGTGAGGGTCGGGGTCCCCAGCCCGGCGGGCAGCGGCCCAAAGGGCTGGGCCGCGCGCACCGTGGCCAGGGCCGCCTCGTCGAGCACCGCGAGCCCCGAGCCCCGGATCACCGCCACGTCGGCGAGCGAGCCATCGCGCGCGATCGCGAAGCGGACCTTGGTGCTGCCCTCCCAGCCGGCGCGGCGCGCCTCGCCCGGATAGCGTTTCGCGCGCGCGAGCCGGGCCTGGACCGCGCGCAGGTAGGCCTGGCCTTGGGCTTCGGCTTCAAGCGCGGCGGCACCGGAAGCGCGCGCGGCCGCCTCGCCCGATCCCGCCGCCGTCCCCGCTTCTGCCGAGGGGGCCGGCGGCACGGCCGGGGAGGCCGCTTCATCCCCAGGAGACGAGACCACGCCGTCCCGAGGGGGAGCCGGAGTCGGATGGCGGGGGGCGGGGGCGACGACGGAAGCCACGGGCGCGGGCGTCGCCCGGCGCGGCGGCGTGGGACGGGGCGGGGGGACGGGCGGAGGCGCCGGCGGGGGAGCGGCGACAGGCGGCCGGGGCGTTGGCTCGGGGGGGGAGTCCTCCGGGGCAGGGGGCGGCGCGTTTGCCGGCTCCACGGGCGCGGACGACGCGACGGGGGGAACCTGAAGCGGGGAGGCGGCCGGCTCCACGGGCGCGGACGAAGCCGGCGCCCCGGCATCGGCGGGTTCCAAAGCCGTCTCGGGCCGGGGCGCCTCGGGGGCGGAAGACGCGGGGGAACCAGGTGAACCAGGACCGGCGGCGGGCGGCGCCTCGACCAGGGCCACGGTCATCACTCCGTGCGCGTCGGCCGGCGGCGGGGGCGCGGCCCGGTGTCCGGCCAGGCCGCCCAGCACGGCGGCATGGACCGACAGCGATACCGCGAGCCCCGTGAACAGCGTCGGTCGCCCCGCCCTCATGGCCCCAGGGTCTCCCACGCCAGGGGCAGGGCCTGGGTTCCGACCTGGGGAAACACGGCCCGCACCCGGTAATGGGTGGCCAGGGTGGGCTCGGTCAGCACCGCGTCCGGCGGGCCATCGGCGACCACGCCCCCCCGGTCCAGCAAAATCAGCCGATGGCAAAAGCGGGCCGCGCTGATCAGGTCGTGCACCACCACCATCACCAGCGCTCCCGCCTCGGCATGGCGGCGCAACAGGCCCATCATCGCAAGCTGATGGTGGGGATCCAGGGCCGCCACCGGTTCGTCGGCCAGCAAAACCGGGGCTTCCACCGCCAGGGCGCGGGCCAGCAGCACCCGCGCCCGCTCGCCTCCCGACAGGTGGCCGATCGGGCGATCCGCGAACGCCCGCACTCCTGTTTCGTCCAGGGCGCGGTCGATCGCCGCCTGGTCGTCGTGGCCCTGGCCGCGATGGGGCAGGCGGCCCAGGGCCACCACCTCGCGCACGCTCAAGGGCCAGTGCACCGCGCGCTCCTGGGCGAGGTAGGCGACCTGTCGCGCCCGCTCGGCCGGCGACAGCCTCGCCAGCGGCTGGCCGTTCATCAGCACCCGCCCCTGGCTGGCGACCAGCCCGGCCAGCGCGCGCAGCAAGGTGGTCTTGCCCGCTCCGTTGGGCCCGATCAGACCCACCAGCCCCGGCGCGCCCAGGCTCGCGGTGACGTTGGCCAGGACCGGCCGGCCGTCCAGGACCACGCCCACGTTTTCCAGATCGATCCGGGCGAAACCGGCGGCGGGGATCATGCGGCCTCCCGCGCGCGGGCCAGGATCAGGCTCAGGAAGAACGGAGCCCCGATCAGGGCGGTAACGACTCCCAATTGCAGCTCGGGCCCCACCGAGATCATCCGCACCACCGCGTCGGCCACCACCAGCAGCAAGGCGCCCCCCAGCGCGCTGGGCAGCAACAGGCGGCTGGGCCGCGCGCCGACCAGGGGGCGCAGCAGGTGAGGGATAACCAATCCCACGAAACCGATGGCTCCGGCCACGGCCACCGAGGCCCCCACGGCCAGCGCGGTTCCCAGAACCACGCGCGCGCGCAGGCGCCCCAGGGCCACCCCCAGGCTGCGGGCGGTTTCGTCCCCCAGGGCCAGCGCGTCCAGCCCGCCCCCGGTGCCCCACAAGGCCAGCGCGCCGGCGGACAGGAAGGGCAGGCACAGCAAGACATCGTCGAAGCCCCGGTCGCGCACCGAGCCCAGCAGCCACAACACCAGTTCACTGAGCGCGAACGGGTTGGGCGACAGGTTCATGGCCAGCGAGGTGAGGGCGATGGCGGCATTCGAAAGCGCCACTCCGGCCAGGATCAGGGTCAAGGGGCCGGCGCCTCGCCCGACCAGGACCAGCAAGGCCACGGCGGCCAGCGCGGCCCCCACGAGCCCGGCACCCGGCACCAGCCAGGGCGACACGGCCGCGCCCCCGCAATAAAGCGCGATCACCGCGCCCAGGGCGGCGCTCGCGGAAATGCCGGTCAGGCCCGGTTCGGCCAGGGGATTGTGCAACAGCCCCTGCAAGGCCGCGCCCGAAAGGCCGAGCGCGCCCCCGACCAGGGCGGCCAGCACGATGCGGGGCAGGCGGATTTCACGCACGATGATCCCGGTGGGATCGTCGGGCGCGGCGATCAGCGCGCGCGCGATGTCGCCGGCCGACAAGGCGGTGTAGCCCAGGCCCAGCGACACCAGACCCGCCAGCACCAGGGCCAGGGTCAGCCCCGGCACGACCACGGCCGCCCGGGTCATGGCCGGTCCCCGGGCCCGGAATGGCCGTCCCCGGGAAGGTCGAGGGGGGCGCGGGCCCGGGCCAGCTGGCGGGCCGCCTCGGCCAGGATCCAGGAGGAGCACACCCAGGCCCGGCTTTCCACCACCGTGGGCGGGGTGCGGGCCAGCAGGCGGCGCAGCACCGGATGGCGCGAGGACAGGCGCTGGCGTGACGGCGGCGCGTTTTCAAAGAAGCTGGTCACGAACCGGTCGGGGGGGTGGCGCACCAGAAGCTCCAGATCCAGCGGGCCCCAGCCGGTTCGCCCCAGGCGCGCGCCCAGGTTGTCGAGGCCGACTTCCCGCATCAAGGTATCCACGAACGTGTCCCGGCCGGCACTGCCGCCCCCGGGGGTGAGATAGGCGGCGACCACGGGCCGGGCCGGCGGAGCGGCGGTTGCCACGGTTCCGGCCGCCGGATCGGCGGCCACGGCCGCGTGCAAGGCGCGTCCGGCGGCGATCAGGGCCGCGCCCTCGGCCGGGCGCCCGATCAAGGCGGCGACCCGGGCCGTTTCCCGGTCAACCGCCGCCAGATCCGTGTGCAGGCCCAGGGCGTGGGTGCGCACGCCCAGGCGGGTCAGCAGGTCGAGGGTGGCGGCGTTCAGGCCGGCGTCGCCGATCACCACCTGGGCCCCGGCCTTCAGCACCTCCTCGGCCGAGCCCCGGTTTCGCGCGAAGCCCCGGGCCCGGCCGGCCAGCAACGACAAGGCCGGGTCCCGGGCCTGGAAGGAGAGCGACACGATCTGTTCGGGCGCGGCCAGGGCCAGCACCAGCTGATCGGCGCACACGCTGAGCGACGCCACCCGGGGCAGGGCGGGGGGCCCGGCGCAGGCTTCCCCCCCGGCCAGAACCAGCGTCAGCGCGGCCAGCCCGGCCCGCGCGGTCGCCGTGCCCAAGGCCCGGGGCCGGCTTCGCCAACGCCCGCGTTCCCGCCAAGGCTTCATGCCCGCTCTCCCTTCACCAAGACGGCGGCTCGCCCCCGCGAGCCCGCGTTCGGCCTACAGCTTGAACCGGATGCCGGCGAAGCCGCCGATGCCCGGGGTGCCGTAGCTGAACAGCTCCTCGTACTTTTCGTCGAAGGCGTTTTCGACCCGGCCGAACAGTTCCACCTTGTCCTTCACCACCTCGTAGGACCCGCCCACGTCGACAACCGTGTAGCCGTCCAGCGTGGTCCGGCCCGAGGCATAGCTCAGGTCATAGGTGGAATCCTGACGCTCGCCGTTGTAGTGGACCGACGAAAACACGTTGGCCCGTTCCTCAAGGAAACGGTACGACACGTTCACGCTGCCCGCGTGCTGGGGCCGGCGCACCAGGTTCTTGCCCTCGGCGTCCTCGGCTTTCTGGAAGGTGTAGCTGGCCGCGACCCGCAGGTTGTCGATCGGCTCGGCGCTGGCGGTCAGTTCCACGCCATTGATGTGCGAGACCCCCGAAACGTTGTCGGCCGACACGCCGCTGCCTTGAATCAGCTTGTCGATTTCGTTGTGGAAGAACGTGGCGCCCACGGTCAGGCGGTGCGACAGCAAGGGCTGCTCCACGCCCACGTCCCAGCCAAACGAGGTTTCGGGCCGAAGGTCGGGATTGCCCCGGAAGGTCGAGGTGTAGCCATACAGCTGGAACAAGGTCGGATTCTTCACGCCGGTGCCCACCGAGCCGCGCAGCTTGGTTTCCGATCCCGGCACGGTGTAGGCCGTGGTCACGCGGTAGGTGGTGGCGTTGTCGAACATCTCGTTCAGGTCATGGCGCACCGAGCCCGACACCGACAGCCGCTTGAACAGATCCACCCGGTATTCGGCCACCAGCCCGGTGCTTTCCACGTCGGGCGCCACCTTCGACCAGTTGCTTTTGTAGAACACGGATTCCTTTTCGTGCTCGACCAGGCCGGTCAGGGTGTGGTGGGCGGCGACCCCCAGGGTCGTGTCCGCTTCATAGGTGGACTGGTAGGCGTATTTCACCTTGGTGCCGTTCTGGGTGTAATCCCAAAGATCATCTTCCTCGCCCCGGCTGTTGTAGTCGGTGACCGAGAAGTCCAGGCGGTTGCGCCAATGGTCATCGAAGGCGCGCAACTCGGCGCCCACCCGGCCGAAGGCTTGCAAACGGTATTCCGTGATGTCGGCGTCCGTGGCCCGTTGCAGGCCCAAGGCGGGATCGGCGGAGAACGTATCGTAGTCCAGAACCGCCGAAACCAGACGCCCGGCCACGTCCAGGGTCACGTTCTCGGAGGGCGACACATCGCCCCGGAAAATCACGCTGGTGTTCTGGTAGCCGTCCTCCTCGGTGTTGCCGCGTCGGGAATTGGCGGAGGAAATGCCATCGGTGCGGCTGTAACTGGCGCCCAGGGCATAGTGCGTGCGTCCACCGGCCCCCGATCTGTTCACCCCGGCCTCGACGTGGGCCGAGCCCAGCGAGCCGCCTTCAACCAGGCCGTGCGCCGAGGCCGCCCCCTTGCCCTTGCGGGTGATGATGTTGATCACGCCACCCACGGCGTCGCTGCCCCACAGGGCGCTTTGCGGGCCACGCAGGATTTCGATGCGCTCGATTTCCGTGGTCATCAGGTCGGCGAAGTCGAACGACGAGCCGCCCACCGGGTTGTTGACCTCGATGCCATCGATCAGCACCAGGGTCTGGTTGGACTTGGCGCCGCGAATGTACACCTCGGTCTGGTTGCCACGTCCGCCCGAGCGGGTGACCGTCACCCCGGGCACGTCGCGGAGCGCGTCGGCGACCTCGCGCACCTGACGCGTTTCCAGTTCCTGGCGGGTGATCACGGTCACCGCGCTGCCCACCTTGTCGGTGGCCACCGGAACCCGGCTGGCCGACACCACCAGATCAGGAAGCTCGGTCGCATTGGCCGGAGTCTCGGCCCACGCGGGGAGGGCTCCCAGCCCCGGGAGGGCTCCCAGCCCGGGGAGAGTGGAGAGCGCCAGCAGGCGCCGGGTTTTACGAAACATGCGCATCGGTTGCATTCCTTGCCGAGGCCCGGCCGGCTTCCCGGCCGTTGAAAAGGCGCCCCCACCGGGAGCGCCCGAACGGGTCGGAACGGAACGCAAGGACACGAAAAAGGCGGCATCCGCGCGTTTGCTCGCGCGGATTGTCTTCCTCGATGACAAAATGATCAGGATTGGGCATCGCCCGCCCCCTTGAACAGCCCTTACGAACCTTCCGGTCGTCGCCATTCAAGATGGCCTTGTACCGAGGGATCACCCGTCCCACGGTGCGGCGACGTGCGCCCCGGCCGGTTTCCTGGCTTGCGGGTCCTGGCGCGCGCCCAGCCTTCCCAGTTGCCCAGTGGCCTTGAATCGAGCGCGCGCTCGCCGGTTACAGTTGCGGGGACAGCCCCGGATTATCCCCCCCCCGTCGTGCAAGGGGGTGTCACCGGGTTCCCGATTAAGCCCCTTTCAGGGCACCGTGGCGCGGCCACACTTTGGGTGAAGGCTGTTCCGGTGGTCAACACCTTTTCCGGGCGTCGGACACGGCGTTTGAGAGCATCGTGCGGTAAAGCGGATCCAGGCACGATGCTCTGACGCGTTGTCTTGACCTTCGGCTTATCCCGCTTTTCGGGTCTTTAGTCCCCGGCGCCGTCCGTCACCCACCGGGCCAGGGCGGGGAGGGAGTCGAACACCCGCTTCGCCCCCAGGGTTTCCACCGGAACCCGGCTGTAGCCATGGGAAAGCAGGGCCAGCGTGACCCCGGCCGCCTGGGCACAGGCCGCGTCGGTGGGGCTGTCGCCCACGTACAGGGCCTGGTCGGGCGTGGCCCCCAGGTGATCAAGCACATGACGCAAGGGCAGGGGATCGGGCTTGCGCCGGGGCAAGGTGTCGCCGCCCACCACGACATCCAGGAACGGCGCCAGTCCCGTGGCCTCGATCAGGACGAGGGTGGGGGCCTCGGGCTTGTTGGTGCACAGGCCAAGCCGGATCCCCTGGTCCTTCAAGGCGCGCAAGGTTTCGACCGCGCCGGGATACACCCGCGCGTCGGTGACGGGATCGGCGTTGTAGCGGGCCGAGAACCGCGCGAGCCGGGCCGCGTGGCCGGGGTCGTGGATGTCGCCGCCCCCGATCCCCCGCGCGCCATAGGCCCGGGCGACCAGCAGGCCCACCCCTTCACCGACCATCAGCCCCACCTCGGCCTCGCTCAGGGGTGCTATCCCGTCCTCGGCGAACTGAACGTTAAGGGTGCGTGTCAGGCTGGGAACGCTTTGCAAAAGAGTACCATCCAGGTCGAAGACCACGACCGGGAACGGCACGGCAGGCGCAATCATGGAAAACCTCGCGCGTAAGAACGATAATGACAGGGGACGGGGCGCTGCAACGATCCGTCATAAACTTTGATTTTGCCCGCCGCCACCCTTGTGGCACCGTGCGGGCCTTGCGTTTCTCATATTGCCCTTCCACCCCGGGAATTCATGTCTCAGATGACCGAAATCGCCGCCGTCGTCCTTGCCGCGGGCCAAGGGACCCGCATGCGCTCGGCCCTGCCCAAGGTGCTGCACCCCCTGGCCGGCCGCCCCCTGATCGGCCACGTGCTGGCCGCCCTGGCTCCGCTGGCGCCGGCCCGCACCGTGGTGGTGGTCGGGCCCGAGGGCGCGGCCGTGGAACAGGCGGTGGCGCCCCTGCCCACCGCGACCCAGGCCGAGCGCCTGGGCACCGCGCATGCCGTGCTGCAAGCGCGCGAGGTCCTGGCCGGCTTCACCGGTACCGTGCTGGTGCTCTATGGCGACACGCCGCTGGTGCCGACCGAAACCCTGGCCCGCCTGGTGGCCGCGCGCGAGGCGTCCACGAACCCGGCGGCGGTGGTGCTGGGCTTCCGGCCCCGGAATCCCACCGGCTACGGCCGCCTGGTCACCGGCCCCGACGGGCTCGACGCCATCGTCGAGGAAAAGGACGCCTCGCCCGAGCAAAAGGCCCTGACCTTGTGCAACTCCGGGGTCATGGCCCTGGACGGCGCGATTTTGTTCTCCTTGCTCGATCAGGTGGGCAACGCCAACGCCAAGGGCGAATATTACCTGACCGACGTGGTCGCCCTGGCCCGCGCCCGGGGCCGGCGGGTGGACGTGATCGAAAGCTGCCCCGAGGATCTGCTGGGCGTCAACGACCGCGCCGACCTTGCCGCCGCCGAGGCGGTGGTGCAAACCCGCCTGCGCCGGGCCGCGATGGCGGCGGGCGTGACCCTGACCGCCCCCGAAACCGTGTTTTTGAGCTGGGATACGCAATTGGGGCCGGACGTGAGCATCGGCCCCTTCGTCACCTTCGGGCCCGGGGTGACCCTGGAAGCGGGGGTCACGGTCAAGGGCTTCTGTCACTTTGAGAACTGCACGGTCGCCACGGGCGCGATCGTGGGGCCGTATGCCCGCCTGCGCCCCGGCGCCCGGGTGGCCGAGAACGCCCACATCGGCAACTTCGTGGAAATCAAGAACGCCACCGTCGAGGCCGGGGCCAAGGTCAACCACCTGACCTATATCGGCGACGCCCGGGTGGGCGCGAAGGCCAACGTGGGCGCGGGCACCATCACCTGCAATTACGATGGCTTTTCCAAGTACCACACCGACATCGGGGCCGGGGCCTTCATCGGTTCCAACACCGCCCTGGTCGCGCCGGTGCGCATTGGCGACGGCGCCATGATCGGCGCGGGATCGACCATCACCGCCGACGTGCCCGACGGCGCCCTGGCCCTGACCCGCGCCCCCCAGGACACCCGGCCCGGGTGGGTGGCCAAGTTCGTGGCCCGGCTCCGGCCCGCGCGCAAAAGCTGAAACCCCGGCCCGGTCCGGGATCGTCTGACGTTTTTTCATTATCTGGAAGGCATGGCCCATGTGCGGCATCATCGGCATGATTGGTTCCGGCGACGTCGTTCCCGCCTTGATCGAAGGCCTGCGACGGCTGGAATACCGGGGATATGACTCCACCGGCATTGCCACCTTGACCGGAACCGGCCTGGAACGGCGCCGGGCCGAGGGGCGCCTGGTCAACCTGGAACGCCGGCTGGCCGAGGTTCCCCTGGCGGGCACGCTGGGCATCGGTCATACCCGCTGGGCCACCCACGGCGTGCCCAACGAGCGCAACGCCCACCCGCACGCCTCCGACCGGGTGGCGGTGGTCCACAATGGCATCATCGAGAACTTCCTGGCCTTGCGCGAACGCCTGACGGCGCGCGGGCACGTGTTCGCCACCGACACCGACACCGAGGCGGTGGTGCACCTGATCTCGGATTACCTGCGCGATGGCCTGGGCCCCGACGAGGCGGTGGGTCGGGCGCTGGGCGAGCTGGAAGGGGCCTTTGCCCTGGGCATCCTGGTGGTGGGCTATCCCGATCGCCTGTACGCCGCGCGCAAGGGCAGCCCGCTGGCCATCGGCTACGCCGACGACGCCATGGTCCTGGGCTCGGACGCCCTGACGCTGGCTCCCCTGACCCGGCGCCTGACCTATCTGGAGGATGGCGATTGGGCCTGCCTGACCCGATCGGGCGCCATCATCCGCGACGCGAAGGGCGCCGTGGTCGAACGCCCCATCAGCCTGTCGGCGGTGTCGGGCGCCATGATCGGCAAGGGCGAATACCGCCACTTCATGCTGAAGGAAATCTACGAACAGCCGCAGGTGATCGGCGATACCCTGAACGCCCTGTTCAATCCGGCCGAACGCACCATCACCTTGCCGGCGCTGCCCTTCGCCCTGGAAACGGTGGAGCGGGTGACCATCGTGGCCTGCGGCACCTCGTACTACGCCGGGCTGGTGGCGCGTTACTGGCTGGAATCGGTGGCCCGGGTGCCGGTGGACATCGACGTGGCGAGCGAATTCCGCTACCGGGCCCCGCCGTTGCAAAAGGGCGGGCTGGCCTTGTTCATCAGCCAGTCGGGCGAAACCGCCGATACCCTGGCCGCGCTGCGCCACTGCAAGGCCCAGGGGCTTTGGTGCGTGGCCGTGGTCAACGTGCCTGAAAGCACCATGGCGCGCGAGGCGCACGCGGTGTTGCCCACCCTGGCCGGGCCCGAGATCGGGGTGGCGTCGACCAAGGCGTTCACCACCCAGCTGGTGGTGATGGCGGCCTTGTGCCTGGCGCTGGCCCGCGCGCGTCACGCCATCGACCGCGCGACCGAGGCCAGGCTGTCGCGCGGCCTCGCCGAGGTGCCGGCCCGCGCCGCCGAGGTGCTCAAATACGACGATGCCTTGCACGCCCTGGCCCAGGAAGTGGCCGAGGCGCGCGACGTGTTGTACCTGGGCCGGGGCACGTCCCACGCCGTGGCCCTTGAAGGGGCCTTGAAGCTCAAGGAAATCAGCTATATCCACGCCGAAGGCTATCCGGCGGGCGAAATGAAGCACGGCCCTATCGCCCTGATCGACGAAACCGTGCCCGTGATCGTGATCGCGCCCCATGATGGGTTGTTCGATAAAACGGCGGGCAACGTTCAGGAGGTGATCGCGCGCGGCGGCCGGATTATCCTGCTGTCGGATGCCGAAGGCATCGCGCACGTGGGCGCGGGCGTGGCCCACGCGGTGACCTTGCCGGTGGTGGATCCGTTCGTGGCCCCCATATTGTATGCGATCCCCGTGCAGTTGCTCGCGTATCACGTGGCGGTGATCAAGGGGACCGATGTCGATCAGCCGCGCAACCTGGCCAAGAGTGTCACCGTGGAGTAGCCATGTCCCGCCGCCCCGTTTCCTTCCGCCGCCGTTCCCCCCTGTCCCGGGTTTTGGCCTGGGCCGTGCTTGCGGGGGCGCTCGGACCGGGGAGCGGGGCGGTCTGGGCCCAGGAGGATCCGGCCCGGCTTGATGCGTGCAAAACCGCGCTCATGGCCTGCGTGAACGCGTGCGAAAGCCTGGAAAAGGACGAAGCCGCCCGCAACGGCTGCCAGGCCCGCTGCGCCGCCGATCGCGCCTTGTGCCAGGGCGAGCAGAGCCTGGGAGAGCTTTCGCGTCAGGTGGACCGGTTCAAGGGCTTCCTGGAAGGCTTCACCACGCCCCCCGGGGGCGACCGGGCGGCGGAGCGCTGCGCGACCGGGCGGGCGCGCTGCGAAGGACGCTGCGCGGGGACCTTCCCCGAAGGCTCCGACGAACGGGCCGGGTGCGAAGGCCGCTGCACCGCCGAAAACGCCCTGTGCGAGGCCCGGGCCGGGCTGGACGCGGCCACCCCGCAGGCGCGCGAAGGGGTCGAGGACCTGGGGCGTGCCTTGAAGGGCTTCCTGGACCGCAAGGGCGGCTTCGCGCCTCCCTCCGACGATCTGTACGATTTCGCTCCCGACGAGCCGGGCACGCCCACCCCCCTGGTGCCTCCCAGCGACCCCGAGCCCTCGCCCGTCCCCAAGGGATCGGGCAAGGAACTGGCCATCTGACGGAAGGGGCGGGAGCCCGGGGGGGCGGAAGCCCGGGGGGCGGGAGCCCGGAACCGGTTGGGGCGGGAGCCCGGAACCGGTTCGCGGCCCTTCGGCTCCCGCCTTGCGCCGGGAAGGGTGGGGGCCTTGCTCCTGGCAACCGGTCAGCGGTTGTCGGGTTGCGGGCGCACCGCCTCGCGGCCCAGGCGGGTCAGGCGGTAGGGCCTGCCTTCCTGGGACCCGATCAGGCGCTTGGCCTTCAGGGCCTTGAACACGCCCACGGTGCAGTCGCCCAGGCCCAGCCCATCACGGGTGATGCACTCGACTTCAACGACATGGCCCTTGGTGTCACGGTAATGGCGGATGAAGCCGCCTTGCGCCAGCACGTGCAGCACGCGCTGTTCGGCACGGGAAAGATTCATGGGTCGTCCTGTAGGATAATGCCGACACGCACTTCTCCCTTCGCGCCTTTCGACAAAGGCACGCTCTTTCAGAAGGAAGAAGCCGGAATCGGTTTCGAATGAACGAAACCGTTAGCGGCGTCCCACAGTCTCCAACATGAATTTCCCCATCACTCTTCCAGGGGCTCCATGCCCCCGGGAAGGATCCTGGCACCTTACGGCCGCGCGGCCTTGTTTTCAAGCCGCGTGCGGGAAAAGGGGACGGGGGTAAAACCGATCGCCTTGGCGATAAGTCCGCGCCCGCGTCTTCTCGGAAACGACAAGAAGACGCGGGCGCGGACGAAGATCCCCGGGCCCCCAAGGCCACGGCCCGGGAGCAGGCACGGGGGATTGTTAGTCGGGCACGAACAGCTCGCCGCCCAGCAAGGCCTTGGTGGTGCGGACGAACACCGAGGCGATGATCAAGGTGGTCACCACGAGAAGGGTCCACGACACGGCGGTGATGCCATCGTTGGGGACGTGGTGATTGTATTCCAAGGTGGCGATGGTGATCGCGGCCATGGGGAAGGTGTAGGCCCACCACGACACAAAGAACGGCACCTTGAGGAAGTGGCGCGCCATGCTGAAGTTGAGAAGGGTCAGGAAAAGGCCGCTGTACAGCAACACCCGGGTGAACAGGTCAATCTGACCGCCCATCAGGGCCAGGTACGAAACCGTGCCAATGCCGGGCGGGGCCACCAGGATGAACAAAGTGGGGAAAAAGCGCCCTGGCAGAGGGTTGTGGAAGACAATTCGGTAGAACACAATGGTGAAAAGGATAATCCAGAACACCAGGCCAATCGAAAAGAAGAACCACGATAGTTCGATGAAGCCAAGTTTGACGCCCGACAGGGGGACGATGATATTGCCGACCACGGGAATGAACCAGGCCGGGTTGATCATGGTGATTTCGTGGGCCCGGGTGATCCAGCGCCCGATCAGGTACACCGTCGCCGCCAGATGAAGGGCCGCGCCCACGCCCCACAAGGTCAGGCCCAAGGTCCGCTCGTAGGGCAGGGCGGCAATCGAGAGCAAAAGCAGGCTGATGGAAATGGTGGGGAAGAAGTTCACCCGGATGGGGTTGTTGAACTCCGCCTTGACCTCGGAAAAATGACGGACGGCCTTGCTCAGGTACAAGGCGGCCACCAGCACGAACATGGTGGCGGCAAAGCCCAGCAGGCTTTCGCCCACCGCGCCCGGCACGCCCAGAACGTCGTGGGCCTTGCGCCAGGCCAGGCCCAGGCCGGTCAGGCCCATGATCATGGCAAACAGGGGGATGGGAACGTGCATCAGCCAGTGGGCCGCCCCGGCCTCGTCGTGCGCGGGAGCGGCGGAAGGAACGGCGGCATCGACCATGAGAAAGAACCTCTCGGTTGGATCGAACGAAGGAGCTGGCCGCGAGGCCTTGAACATTAGCAAATTATAATGTCCAGCCCGTCAGGGGAAGCGCCTTGATGATCATCAACCGAAAGCGGGCCCCAAAAAACCGCGTCCCCGGAACCGGGGACGCGGGGCAGGGGGCCAAAAGGCGGGGGAGGCGGGCGTTTAGTCCTGGACCTCGACCCCGATTTCCTTGAGCGCGGCAACGCACGCGCGGGTGCACTCCTCCATCACCGGCACGTCGATGGCGCCAATGCAGCCCAGGCGGAAACTCTCCACGCGGGTCATCTTGCCCGGATAAATGATGAAGCCGCGCCGCTTCATGGCATCGTAGAAGGCGGTGAAGCTGTAGGCGGGATGGACGGGGGCCAGGAAGGTGACAATGATCGGCGAGCGCAGGGCCTCGGGCAGCAGGGGCTTGATCCCCGCCCAGGCCATGCCGGCAATCAGGACATCGTAATTGCGCCGGTAGCGGGCGTAGCGGGCGGTGCGCCCGCCCTCGGCGTCGAACTCGTCCAGGGCCTGGCGGAAGGCGGCCAGCACATGGGTCGCGGGGGTGTAGCGGAACTGCCCGGTGCGCTCCATGTAGGCCCACTGGTCGACGAGGTCGAGCGACAAGGAGCGCCCGGGACCCCGCGCCCGCGCCTCTTCCAGCGCCGAAACCCGGGTCAGCACGAAGCCCATGCCCGGCACGCCTTCCAGGCACTTGTTGGTGGAGAATACCAGGGCCTCGTAGGGGGCCTTGGCCGGATCGATCCACAAGGCGCCAAACGCGCTCATGGCATCGACGATCAGGCGCCGACCGGCGGCGGCGGTAACCTGGGCCACCTCGTCCACCGGATTGAGAATCCCGGTCGAGGTTTCCACCTGGACCAGGGCCACGTGGCTGAGCGTGGGATCGTCGGCAAGGCGCTGTGCCACCGCCTGCGGATCAAGAGCGCTGGTTTCCTCGATCTCCAGCACCGCGTGGCGCACGCCGGCGCGGCGGCAGATTTCCACCATGCGCTGGCCATAGGCGCCGTTGACCGGGATCAAGACCCCTCCGTCGGGCGGAACCAGCGTGGTCAGGGCCGATTCCACGGCGAAGGTGCCGCTGCCTTGCATGGGAACCACCGTGTAGTCCTCGCCCACGCCGGCGATATCGCGCAGCCGGTGGCGGATGCTGGCGGTCAGGGCGCGGAAGTCACCGTCCCACGAGCCCCAGTCATGAAGCATCGCCCGCTTGACCGTTGCCGTGGTGGTCAGCGGGCCCGGCGTCAAAAGCCAGTGAGAGGGCGCCGCGGGCGCCTCGGCCGGATCGGGCAGGGGGTCGAGCAGGGGATAAAGAAGCGACGTCATGGGGGACTCCTTAACCTTAAGGTCATTCCAGCCTGAACCCGTGCGATCCATCAGTCAATTCGGTATCTCTCATACATCCATAGGGGAAACCTATAAATGAGCGCGACCAATCGACGGGTTTCCAATCAACGCCCTGGGGAAGGTCGAGGTGTTCGGGTACCCCGGCCCAGAGCGCACGAGGCGCTCAATGATCCGGGAATCCGGGGCGGGAGCGTCATGAAATCATCGGGTGCCTGTCATCAAAGTGTCGCGGCTCGCGGGTCATAGTCCGCCCCGGTGAAGCAACCCGTTGGCGCGCCAGCCCTGTTCGCTCAGAGGGCCGCCCGCTTCGCCCCCCGCCCGCCGGCGACCGCCTGCCGGTGTCCTCGCTCCCAGGTTGGACGGATCGATCCCATGAGACGCTCGCTCATCCCCCTTTTCGCGGCCACGCTGGGCCTGGCCGCCCTTGGCCTTGGCGCGGCTGCCCAGGCGCGCACGCCGTTGACCGTCTACACCGCCGTCGAGCCGGAAGAGCTGGATGGCTTCAAGCAGGCCTTCGAGGCCGATTATCCCGACATCGAAGTGCGGTGGGTGCGCGACTCGACGGGTATTATCACCGCCAAGCTGCTGGCGGAAAAAGACAACCCGCACGCCGACATGATCTGGGGCCTGGCCGCGACCAGCCTTCTGGTCATGGACAAGGAAGGCATGCTGGAGCCCTACGCCCCCAAGGGCCTGGAAGCCCTGTCGCCCCAGTACTACGACGCCACCAACCAGCCCCCGCACTGGGTCGGGCAACGG
Organism: Pararhodospirillum oryzae; assembly: GCF_007992075.1. Lineage (GTDB taxonomy): Bacteria > Pseudomonadota > Alphaproteobacteria > Rhodospirillales > Rhodospirillaceae > Pararhodospirillum > Pararhodospirillum oryzae. The sequence continues at coordinate 3,663 of NZ_BJZO01000016.1, read as the reverse complement.
GCCTGGATCGCCTCGTTGTGCGTGAACACCATCGAGGCTGAAAAGCGCAACCTGCCCTTGCCCGCCACCTGGGCCGACCTGACCGACCCCAAGTACCAGGGTCTGATCGTGATGCCGAACCCGGCCTCGTCGGGCACCGGCTTCCTGGATGTGTCGTCGTGGATCCAGATGTGGGGCGAGGAAAAAGCCTGGGCCTTCATGGACGGCCTGCACCAGAACGTGGGCGTGTACACCCATTCCGGATCCAAGCCCTGCAAGATGGCGGCCCAGGGCGAGTTCCCGATCGGGATTTCGTTTGCCTACAAGGGCGCCCAGCTCAAGGGCCAGGGCGCGCCGGTCGCGGTGATCACGCCGGCCGAGGGCCTGGGCTGGGATCTGGAATCCTTCGCCCTGGTCAAGGGCTCGCCCAACCTCGATGCCGCGAGGAAGCTGGCCGACTGGTCGGTCTCCCACAAGGCCAACGAAATGTACAACGAAGCCTACGCCGTGGTCGCCATGCCCGGCGTGGCCAAGCCCGTGGCGCACTTCCCCGAGAACATCGAGGCGAAGATGATCAGGAATGACTTCGCCTGGGCCGCGGCCAACCGGGCGCGCATCCTGGAAACCTGGCAGACGCGCTATGGCGCCAAGTCCGAGCCCAAGTAAGCACCCCATTCCTTTCCTGCCACGCCTGCAAGCCGGGAAGGCCCTCAGTGGGGCCTTCCCGATCCCTGCTGTTCGACGCTCCAGGAGTCCCGCCATGACCGATCGCCCCGCCGCCCTGGCCCTTGAGGGCATCCACAAGACGTTCGGCTCCTTCGTGGCCCTGGCCGATGTCTCGCTGCGGGTCGAGGAAGGGGCGTTCGTCGCCTTCCTGGGGCCGTCGGGCTGCGGGAAAACCACCTTGCTGCGCATTATCGCCGGCCTGGACCGCCAGAGCGCCGGGCAGGTGTGGCAGCAAGGCCGCGAGGTCTCCGACCTGCCGCCGGCGCGCCGGGATTTTGGCATCGTCTTTCAATCCTACGCCCTGTTTCCCAATCTGACGGTGGAACGCAACGTGGGCTTCGGCCTGGAAAACGGCCCGCGTGCCACCCGTCTTGCTCCGGCCCAACGCCGCCAGCGGGTGGCCGAGCTGCTTGATCTGGTGGGGCTGGCCGATCAGGCGCGCAAGTATCCGGCCCAGCTTTCCGGCGGCCAGCAGCAAAGGGTGGGCCTGGCCCGCGCGCTCGCGTCGTCGCCGTCGCTGCTGTTGCTGGACGAACCGCTCTCGGCCCTGGATGCCAAGGTGCGCCAGCGCCTGCGCGGCGAAATCAAGGCCCTGCAACGGTGCCTGGGCCTCACCACCATCATGGTCACCCACGACCAGGAGGAAGCCTTGTCGATGGCCGACCAGGTGGTGGTGATGAACAAGGGGCGCCTGGAACAGGTGGGGGCGCCGCGCGACATCTACCGCCATCCCGCCAATGCCTTCGTCGCCGGCTTCGTGGGCACCATCAACGTTCTGGCCGGGCACCGCACGCCCGACGGCCACCTGCGTCCGGGGGCGCCCAACGGCGCCGGCGGCACGCCGGTGACCGTGTGCCTGCGCCCCGAGGATATCCAGTGTCAGCCCCTGGAGGCGGACGCGCCCGACGCCGATGCCCTGGCCGAGGGCCATGTGCACGGCATTCTTCAGGAAACCGAGTTCCTGGGGCCGGTGCTGCGCGCCCATGTGCGGGTGCCCGCCCTGTGGCCGGCCGCCCTGGGATCGGGGATTCCCGGGCCCGAGGCCCCTGGGTCCGAGGCCCCTGGGTCCGAGGCCCCTGGGTCCGAGGCGCCGGGACCTCAGGCCCTGATCGCCGACCTGCCCGCCGCCCAGGCTCACGCGTTTCAGCCCGGGCGCCCGGTGCGGGTGTTCCTGCCGGCCGAGCGGCTGCGCTGCTTCCCGCCCGAGGGGGGCACGGGTCTGGGCCGGGGGGCGGGTTCATGACGGTCCAGGCCCTGGACGGGCGGGTTGCCGTGCGCGCGGGCCCCGATGCCGAAACCTGGGTGTTGCGCGGTGCCCTGGCCGCCTTGTTCCTGATGATGGCCGTGTTCATCCTGGCGCCGCTCGGCACCATGGTTCACAAGAGCCTGACCGGGGCCGACGGCGCCTTTGTCGGCTTCGACAATTACGCGGTCTACCTGCGTTCGCACGGGTTGGGGCGTTCCCTGGTCCATTCCCTGGCCATCGCCCTGGGGACCACCGCCCTGGTGGTGCCCACCGCCTTCTTTTTTGCCTATGGGGTCATGCGCTCCACCGTGCCCGGGCGCGCGGTGTTCAAGACCATTGCCCTGCTGCCGCTTCTCGCGCCCTCGCTGCTGCCTGCCTTGTCCTTGGTGTACCTGTTTGGCAATCAGGGCCTGCTCAAGGCCCTGGTGCCCGGCGGCACCATTTACGGGCCGCTGGGGATCATGCTGGGCATGAGCTTTTATGTCTTTCCCCATGTTTTCCTTATTCTGCTGGCCGCCCTGGCCCATGCCGACGGCCGCTTGTACGAGGCGGCCGAGGTCCTGGGCGCCGGCCGCCTGCGCCGCTTCGCCGTCGTCACCTTGCCCGGGGTGCGCTATGGCCTGGTGTCGGCGGTGTTCGTGGCCTTTACCCTGGCCATCACCGATTTCGGCGTGCCCAAGGTGATCGGCGGCGGTTACGACGTGCTGGCCACCGACATTTACAAACAGGTGGTGGGCCAGCAGAATTTCGCCATGGGCGCCGCTGTTGGCATGATCTTGCTGATTCCCTCGGCCCTGGCCTTTGCCGCCGACCGTCTGGCCCAGCGCCGTCAGGCCGCCGCGATCAGCGCCCGCTCGCAGCCGTTCCACCCCCGGCCCAGCCCCCTGCGCGACGCGGTGTTGCTGATGCTGTGCCTGGGGGTGTCGGCGGCGATCCTGGGGATCCTCGGGTGCGCGGCGTGGGCGTCGCTGATCCGCTTCTGGCCCTATGATCTGTCGCTGACCCTGGCCCATTACGACTTCACGGCCGTGTCGCCCCAGGGCTGGCGGCCCTATGGCAACAGCCTGATCCTGGCCTCGGGCACGGCTGTGGTGGGCGCCGGGGTCATTTTCGCGGGGGCCTATCTGATCGAGCGCGGGCGCGGCCTGGAGGTCTGGCGCCGGGCCCTTCATGCCATTGCCATGATCCCCCTGGCCGTGCCCGGGATGGTGCTGGGCATTGCCTACATCTTTTTCTTCAACGCGCCGGGCAACCCCCTGGGGGGGCTGTACGGGACCATGGCGATCTTGATCTTCTGCACCGTGGCCCACTTCTACACCGTGGGTCACCTGACCGCGCTGGCGGCGCTCAAGCAGATCGATCCGGAATACGAATCCGTCTCCGCCTCGCTGCGGGTACCGTTCTGGACCACCGCCTTCAAGGTCGTGGTGCCGGTGTGCCTGCCGGCCATTCTGGAAATCGCGCTTTACCTGTTCGTCAACGCCCTGACCACCGTGTCGGCGGTGGTGTTCTTGTACGCGCCCGATACGCTGGTGGCCTCGATCGCGGTTTTGAACATGGATGACGTGGGTGATTCCGCGCCGGCCGCCGCCCTGGCGACCTTGATTTTTCTCACCGCGCTGGCGGCCCGCTTGCTGTTCCAAGGCGCGGTGCGCGGCCTGCTCGCGCGCTCGCAGGCGTGGCGGGCCTCCGGCGGGGGGTAAGCCCCCGGT
>NZ_BJZO01000015.1 GCF_007992075.1 Pararhodospirillum oryzae | reverse complement strand
TCCAGGGCAATCGGTTCATCCGATTGCCCTGAATCCCTCTCGACCTTCGCCAGCGAGGGAAACCCGGCGTTCCAGGGCTAACCGGCTTGTAACTTGACCAGTGGCCGGTATTGCCCGAACGCTGAAGACAAGCCCCTGCCCCGGCGAGGCGGCCAGTCCGTTCGAAAGACAGAAAGAACCCACCCATGACGATGAAGCGTCAAGTCCTGGTGTCGCTGGTGCTGCTGGCGGCCATCGGCGGAGCCATCGCCGCCTGGAGAACCCTGGGCCCGGCCGGCCCGGCCGCCACGCCCCCCGGACAAGGCGGCCCGACCCCGGTCGAGATCATCACCGCCGAAACCCGGGTCATTCAAGAACGCATCGAGGCGGTGGGCACGACCCGCGCCCACGCCGCCATCGACGTGCGTCCCCTGGCCGGCGGCCGGCTGGTGGCGCTGGGCTTCGCGCCCGGCGACAAGGTGGCGGCCGGGGCCATGCTGGCCCGCCTGGACGACGAAACCGAACGGGCCGACGTGGCCGAGGCCGAGGCCGTGCTGGTCGAGGCCTCCCAGGCCCTGGAGCGCGCCCGGCGCCTGCGCCCTTCGCAGACCGTGACCCAGTCCACGCTCGATGAACTGGAAGCCCGGCGCAACGCCGCCCAGGCGGCCCTGGACCGGGCCCGCAAGGCCTTGAGCGAGCGCACCATCCGCGCCCCCTTCGCCGGCGTCACCGGCTTTCGCGAATACGACGTCGGCGCGCGGGTGTCCGACGGCGACCTGCTGACCACGCTGGACGACCTGTCGGAGATGGAAATCGCCTTCATGGTCCCCGAACGCCACTACGGCGCCCTTTCCCTGGGCCAGGCGGTCGAGGCCACCACCCGCGCCTTCCCCGGCCAGCGCTTCGAGGCCCGCGTGACCCATATCGACACCCGCATCGGCGAGGCCTCGCGGGCGTTCCGGGTGCGTGCCTTGCTGCCCAATCCCGGGGAACGCCTGCCCGCCGGCCTGTCGATGAACCTGTCCTTGCCGGCCCAGCCCCGCGAGGCCGTGGTGCTGCCCGAGGAAGCGGTGCTGTCGGAAGCCGGCAACGGCGTGGTCTACGCGTTGCAGGACGGCCGCGTCAAACGCCGGGCCGTTACCTTGGGTCTGCGCCTGCCCGACGCGGTGGAGATTCAAGCGGGGCTGAACGCGGGCGAAACCGTGGTGCGCTCGGGCCTTCAGCGCCTGCGCGACGGCAGCCCGGTGCGGGTGCTGGGGGCCGCCCCCGCCGGCCGGCCGGACAAGGGGTAAGGCAGCCATGGATTTTTCCACCTTCTTCATCCGCCGCCCGGTGTTCGCCACGGTGGTGTGCCTGATGCTGGTCATCATGGGCCTGGCGGCCATGGGCCGCCTGCCCATCCGCGAGTTGCCCGACATCGATTCGGCCGTGGTCACGGTCTCGACCGATTACACCGGCGCCGCCCCCGAGATCATCGACACCGACATCACCGAGCTGATTGAAAGCGCCGTGGCCGGGGTGTCGGGGGTGCGCACCATCACCTCGCAAAGCCGGCGCGGCAAGGCCCGCACCGTGATCGAGTTCGAAACCGGCGTCGATATCGATCAGGCGGTCAACGACGTGCGCGACGTGGTCGCGCGGGTGCGCAACGACCTGCCCGAGGATGCCGACGAACCCCAGATCGCCAAAAGCGACACCGATTCCGACCCCGTGATGCGCCTGTCGCTCTACAGCGACCGCCTGTCGCCCATGGCGCTGACCGACTACGCCGAACGCACGGTGGTCGATCGCCTCTCCACGGTCGATGGCGTGGCCCAGATCGACCTGTATGGCGAACGCCGCCAGGCCATGCGCATTTGGCTCGACCGCCGGGCCCTGGCCGCGCGCGGCCTGACCGTGCAGGACGTCGAGGCGGCCTTGCGCCGCAACAACGTGGAACTGCCGGCCGGCGACCTGAAAAGCGAAGGCCGCCTGTTCACCGTGCGCACCGAAACCCTGCTGCGCTCGCCCGAGGCCTTTGGCGCCATTGTCGTGCGCGTGGTTGATCGCTACCCGGTGCGCCTGCGCGATGTCGCGACCGTGGCCCTGGGGGTCGAGAACGACGACACCTCGGTGCGCGCCGAGGGTCACGCCGCCGTGGGCATGGGGGTGCTGCGCCAGTCCCAGGCCAACACCGTGGCCATTTCCGAGCGCATCCGCGCCGAGGTCGAGGCCATGCGCCCCACCTTGCCCGAGGGCACCACCTTGGAAATCGGCTCGGACGACGCGATCTTCATCAACCGCTCGATTCACGAAGTGATCCTCACCCTTGGCATCGCCGTGGTGATCGTCGTGCTGGTCAATTTCGCCTTCCTGGGCTCGGTGCGCGCGACCTTGATTCCCAGCGTCACCATTCCGGTGGCCTTGATCGGCACCTTCATCGGCATCGCCGCCTTTGGCTTTTCGATCAACATCCTCACCTTGCTGGCCCTGATCCTGGCCATTGGCATCGTGGTGGACGACGCCATCGTGGTGCTGGAAAACATCCAGCGCCGGATCGAGCATGGCGAAACCCCGCTCGCGGCGGCGGCGCTGGGCACCCGGCAGGTGACCTTTGCCGTGATTGCCACCTCGCTCACCTTGATCGCGGTGTTCGTGCCGATTTCGTTCATGGGCGGCTCGGTCGGGCGCCTGTTCACCGAATTCGGCTTCGTGCTGGCCTGCTCGGTGGCGATTTCCACCCTGGTGGCGCTGGTGTTCTGCCCGCCCCTGTCGGCCTCGATCCTGAGCGACGCGGCCCATGAAAGCGCGCTCGCCCGGGGCCTCAACCGCGCCCTGGGCGCGCTGACCCACGGCTATCGCAAGGCGCTGTCGGCCGCGCTGGCAAGCCCGGTGATCGTGCTGGTCATCGCCGCCTTGTGCGCCGGGGTATCGTGGAGCCTGTACCAGACCCTGCCCCGCGAGCTGACCCCGCCCGAGGATCGGGGGGTGTTCTTTGTTTCCATCACCGCGCCCCAGGGCGTGAACAGCAGCTACACCGACCAGCAGGTGGCCAAGGTCGAGGCCAAGGTGGCCCCGCTGCTGGCCTCGGGCGACGCCAAGACCGTGTTCGCGGTGGTGGGCAGCAGCGGCGGACGGGTGCACCGGGGGTTCGTGGTCGTGCGCCTCAGCGACTGGGAACAGCGCGAGCGCAGTGCCGCCGAGCTGTCCAACGCCGTGCGCCGCGACCTGCGCGACCTGACCGGCGCCCTGGCCACGCCGCAGATGCCCGCCGGCCTGGGCCTGCGCGGCAGCCGCACGCCCTTGCAGGTGGTCATCGGCGGCCCCGATTTTACCTTGGTGAAAACCTGGGCCGATGCCTTGCTGCGCCAGGCCCAGGACAACCCCGCCCTGATCAACCCCGAGCTGGATTACGAATCCAACCAGCCGCAGATCTCGGTGGACATCGACCGCGACCGCGCCGCCGAGCTGGGCATCGGGGTGGAAACCGTGGGCCAGACCCTGCAAACCATGATGGCCAGCCGCGAGGTCACCCATTACGTGGATCGCGGACGCGAGTACGAGGTGATCGTCCAGGCCCGCCCCGAGGATCGCCAGACCCCGGCCGATCTTTCCAACACCTTTGTCAGCATCGGACGCGGCGATGTCCTGGTGCCGCTTGATTCGCTGGTCACCCTCACCGAAACCACCAGCGCGCCGGAGCTCAACCGCTACAACCGCCTGCGTTCCATCACCCTGTCGGCCTCGCTGGCCCCGGGCTACGACATGGGCCGCGCCATTGCCTTCATCCAGGACGCCGCCGCCCAGGTCCTGCCGCCCGAGGCCAACGTGTCGTTCACCGGGCAATCAAAGGACTTCCTGGAAACCTCGGGTGGCGTCATCAGCACCTTCATCTTGTCGCTGATCATCGTGTACCTGGTCCTGGCGGCGCAGTTCGAAAGTTTTGTCCACCCGTTGATCATCATGCTGTCGGTGCCGCTCGCGGTGTCGGGGGCGTTGTTCGCCCTGTGGGTGTCGGGGAATTCGCTCAATGTGTACAGCCAGATCGGAATCATTTTGCTGGTCGGCCTGATGGCCAAGAACGGTATCTTGATCGTCGAGTTCGCCAACCAGCGCCGCGACGAGGGCTGTTCGGTGCGCGAGGCCATTCTGGACGGGGCCACGCTGCGGCTGCGCCCCATCCTGATGACCGTGGTTTCCACCGTGCTGGGCGCGGTGCCGCTGGCGCTGTCCAGCGGGGCGGGCGCCGAAAGCCGCGAGGCGATCGGCGTGGTCATCATCGGCGGCCTGGGCATTGCCTCGCTGCTGACCTTGTTCCTGACCCCGGTGTTGTACGACCGGCTCGCGCGCTTCACCCGCTCGGCCGGAGCGGCGGGCAAGGCCCTGGACGACGCCTTGAAAGAGGCCGAAGCGCCCCGCGACTGATCCCCCGACGCGCCGGGATGCCCGTTTTCCCAGGCATCCCGGCCCCCCGCGCGGCGGCCTGCCTCCCCTTTTCTCTTCTTGACAGCCGTATGATCGGGTGATCGGGTCGCCAGACGCCCCTCTCCTCTTTTGGAACCGCCCGTTTCCCGCTCCGGTTGCCCGACCGGACGCCGGGCACGCGCTCCGCCCCCCCGAGGCAACCGGAAGGATTGTCGATGACCGATCGCTTGTTGTGGCATGGCGGCGCGCTGGACGAGGCCACGGCGCGGTTTGGCGATCCCGGCCCCGCCGGCTGGCTGGACCTGTCCACGGGCATCGCGCCCCGCCCCTATCCGTTTCCCCCCGTGCCCCCCACGGCGTGGACCCGCCTGCCGCAGGCGGCGGACGAAGCCTTGTTCCTCGATACCGTGCGCCGGGTGCACCGGGTGCCGGCGGCGGCCGGTCTGGCGGCCCTGCCGGGCGAGCAGGGGGTCTTGCCCGTCCTGGCCGACGTGGGCGCGCCGGCCGGGGAAGTGGTGGTGCCCGATCCCGGTTATGGCGGCCACGCCGAGGCCTGGACCCTGGCCGGGCGCCCGGTGAACGCCGTGCCCGATCCCCTGGCCTGGGCCGGGCGGGCGGCGGTGGTGGTGCTGATCAACCCCAACAATCCCACCGGGCAAACATGGCCCGTGGACCGGGTGCTGGACGCGGCGACGCGCCAGGCCCAGGCCGGGGGCTGGCTGATCGTCGATGAGGCTTTCGCCGAGGTCACGCCCGGGATTTCGGTGCTGCCCTGGGCCGGGCGGCCGGGGCTGGTCGTGCTGCGCTCGCTGGGCAAGTTCTTTGGCCTGCCCGGGGCCCGGCTGGGATGGCTGGCCGGCCCCCCCGGCCTGGAGGCCGCCGTGGCCCGCCGGCTGGGGCCCTGGGCGGTGTCGGGCCCGGCCTTGTTCATTGGCCGGGCCGCCGAAGGCAACGCCCTGTGGCGCCGGCGTCAACGCCTGCGCCTGGACAACCGCCGCCGCCGCCTGGATGGCGTGCTCGCGGGGGCGGGGTTCACCCTTGCCGGTGGCACGTCGTTGTTCCGCTACGTCGAGGTTCCGGCCCCGACGCACGCCCACGACTGGTTCAACGCCCTGGCCCGACGCGGCATCCTGGTGCGGGCCTTCGCCGGCGACGCCACTCACCTGCGCGTTGGCCTGCCCCCCGACCGCCAGGGTCTCTCGCGCCTGGCCCGGGCCCTGGCCGAAACGACGGCCCGCCCCTGATCCCCCGGGTCAGATCGAAGCCGGCGTCAGGGAAACCCCGACCACGCGATTGCGTCCGCTGTTCTTGGCTTCGTACAACGCGCGGTCGGCGATATCGATCAGGTCCTTGGGCGTCATGTCCGGGGCGGGAATGCCGGCCGCGAGCCCGATGCTCATGGTCACCACCCCGGCCCCCGGGGCACCGGCATGGGGCACGGCCTGATCGGACAAGGCGCCGCGCAGCCGTTCCGCGACCTGAAGGGCCCCTTCCAGATCGACACCAGGCAGCAGAATGGCGAACTCCTCGCCGCCATAGCGCGCCGCCAGGTCGTTGGCGCGAAAAATCTGCGACTCCAGGGTATGGGCCACGGTGCGCAGGCAGTCGTCTCCCTTCTGGTGACCGTAGGTATCGTTGAACGCCTTGAAGTGATCCACGTCCGCCAGCAACAGGGCCAAGGGCGTGCCGTCCTGGGTGGCGGCCCGGCAATCCGCCTCGATCGCCGTGTCAAAGGCACGACGGTTGGCGAGCCCGGTCAGGCCGTCGCGATTGGCGAGGCTGTGCAAGGCCATCTGGGCCAGCTTGGTTTCGGTCATGTCGCGCAGGGTCTCGACCACCGCCACCAGCTTGCCGTCCTCGCTGTAAATCGGGCCGGCATCGATGGCCAGGTACAAACGCCGGCCGGCGCGTGGCATCACGCACCAGTTTTCGGCGCTCAATCCCAAGGTGTGATCGCTGGGCAGGGTGTGGCTGTCATAAAGCTGGGCCAGGTGATCGGTCCGCCCCAGGACCAACGTATCAGCCAGACAGTAACGCGGCGTATCGTAGAAGGCCTGCCAATGGTGGCGGGTGCCAAGCAGCTCGGTGGCCGCCACGCCCGTCAGGCGCTCGCAGGCCCGGTTCCAGATCAAAACCCGACGCTCGGCATCCAAAACGAAGGTCGGCACGACAAGATGCTGCATCAGGCGAATGGCAAAGGTGCGTCCCAGATCCATATAACCCTCGGTGTACATGGCCGTCTCCCCTTCAGGGGCCGGTCTTGCCGGCTTTTTCTTAGTGGCTCGGAGCAAAGGCACTGGTGGAAGTCGACAGGAACGGGGGCCCCCGCGATCCCATCCGGCCTTGTCCGATGGAAGCGCCGCCAAAAGGCGGGGATTAGGCCTGAATTGCTGCACCGCACCACCCCAGTGCTGGCCTAAAGTGTACACGTTGCGGTTCGTTCCCGCCAGGGGAAAGCCGCCCGCAGGCTGCGGGAATGGGTGCGCAGGACGCAAGCGGTTGCGCCGGAAGACGAAACGGTTCAGGGTGCCCGCGAGTCAGCCGGGGGCATCAGAACACCGGCGGCGGAACATCGGGCGGACGGCCAGCGGGCCCTTCCGCTGGGGCCGAAGGGAGCCGGATCCATGAGCGTGCGCCATCTTTCCTCGTTGTTCGCGCCAACCTCGGTTGCCGTCATCGGCGCCTCGAACCAGCCCGACACGGTCGGCCATCTGGTCATGCGCAACCTGCTGAGCGGCGGCTTCGCGGGTCCGATCATGCCGGTCAACCCGCGCTACCAGGCGGTGGCCGGCGTGCTCGCCTACCCGGACGTGGACAGCCTGCCGGTCACGCCCGACCTCGCGCTGTTGTGCACGCCCCCCGAAACCCTGGCCGGGCTCATTCAGTCCCTGGGCACCCGGGGCACGCGGGCGTGCATTGTCATGACCGATGTCCGCTCGCGCGGGCGCGAGCGTGGCCCCCGGCCCCTGTCCGAGGTGCTGCTGGCGGCGGCGCGCGAACACCGCATGCGCATGCTGGGCCCGGGCAGCCTCGGCCTGCTGGTGCCGGGAATCGGGTTGAATGCCAGTTTCTTCGCCAAGCCGGCGGCCGAGGGCAAGGTGGCCTTTGTCAGCCAGTCGGGGGGGCTGTGCACGGCGGTGCTCGACTGGGCGCGCGGGCACGGCATCGGCTTTTCGCATTTCCTGTCGCTGGGCGAAAAGGTGGATGTCGATTTCGGCGACGCCATCGACTACCTGGGCACCCAAGGCGACGTGCGCGCCATCTTGCTGCATATCGAATCCCTGACCGACGCGCGCAAGTTCATGTCGGCGGCGCGCTCGGCGGCGCGCAACAAGCCGGTGATCGTGATCAAGTCGGGACGCGGCGCGGAAGGCGCGCGGGCGGCGGCCTCGCACACCGGCAACCTGGCCGGGGCCGACGCCATCCACGACATTGCCTTCAAGCGCGCCGGCATGCTGCGGGTGTACAGCCTCGAAGAGCTGTTCAACGCCGTGGAAACCCTGGCCCACACCCGGCGCCCCACCCGGGGGCCGCGCCTGGCCGTGCTGACCAACGGCGGCGGCCTGGGCGTGATGGCCGTGGACGAACTGATCGAGCGCGGCGGCACGCTCGCGCGCCTGGACGATGCCACCCGCGCGGCCCTGGCCAAGGCCCTGCCGGCGGGGATCGCGCCCAACAACCCCCTTGACCTGGGTGGCGGCGCCACCGCCGAGACCTATGGCAAGACCCTCGACATCCTGCTGGGCGCGGGTGAAATCGACGCGGTGCTGGCGATGTACGCGCCGTGCGCCCTGTCGCCCTCGGCCGACATCGCGCGCAAGGTGATCGAGGTGGCCGAGCGCCACCGCACCGCCAGCGTGTTCACCTGCTGGGCCGGCCAGGCCCAGGTGGAAACGGCGCGGCAGTTGTTCACCGAGGCCCACGTGCCCACCTACGCCACCCCGGACGAGGCCATCCAGGGATTCATGCACCTGGTCACCTACCGGCGCAACCAGCACATGCTGATGGAAACGCCGCCCAGCCTGCCCTCCGAGTTCACCGCCAACGTTGAATCGGCGCGCACCATCATCGACGTGGCGATCGAGCGCGGCCACCTGATCATGAGCGAGCCCGAGGCCAAGGCGGTGTTCGCGGCCTACGGCATTCCAACGGTTGAAACCCACATCGCGCGCACCCCCGACGAAGCCGGCGCGATCGCGCGCCACATGAACGGCCCGGTAGCGCTCAAGATCCTGTCGCGCGCCATCACCCACAAGTCGGACGTGGGCGGCGTGGTCCTGGACCTGGAAACCCCCGACGACGTGCGCCGCGCGGCCGAGGACATGAACGCGCGTGTCGCCGCCACCTTCCCCGAGGCGACGCTGGACGGCTTCACGGTCCAGCGCATGGCGCGACGCCCCGGCGCCCATGAACTGATCGTGGGCGCGACCCTGGACCCGATTTTCGGCCCCGTGGTGCTGTTCGGCCAGGGCGGCACGGCGGTGGAGATCATCCGCGACCAGGCCGTGGCCCTGCCGCCCCTGAACATGGCGCTGGCCCGCGACATGCTGGAACGCACCCGGGTGTTCCGCCTGCTCGAAGGCTACCGCGACAAGCCGCCGGCGGATGTGGAATCCATCTGCCTGACCTTGATCCAGATCGCCCAGATGATGATCGACATTCCCGAGATCGTCGAACTGGAAATCAACCCGCTGTTCGCCGACGCGCGCGGGGTGCTGGCGGTCGATGCCCGGGTCCGGCTGGAGCCCGGCAAGACCAAGGGCCCGCACCGGCTGGCGATCCGCCCTTATCCGGCGCAGCTGGAAGAGATGTTCACCATGCGCGACGGGCGCCAGGCCCTGTTGCGCCCGATCCGGCCCGAGGACGAGCCGCGCCATTATGAATTCGTCTCGCGCCTGACCCCCGAGGACGTGCGCTTCCGCTTCTTTGGCCTGGTCAAGGAACTGCCCCACGACCAGATGGCCCGCCTGACCCAGATCGACTACGCCCGCGAGATGGCCTTCATCGGCGAGATGGAGGAAAAGGGCGAGATGCGCACCCTGGGCGTGGTCCGCGCCGTGACCGACCCCGACAACGAAACCACCGAGTTCTCGGTGGTGGTGCGTTCCGACTTCAAGGGCTCGGGGCTGGGCAAGGCGTTGATGCGCAAGATCATCCGCTACTGCCACGAACGGCGCACCCGCTACATGGTGGGCCAGGTGCTGCGCGATAACCGCCGCATGCTGCGCTTTTGCGAGGACCTGGGCTTCGAGCGGATCGGCGTGGTCGATGAAGACGTGGTCGAGCTGCGCCTGGACCTCGCCAAGATCCAGTGGGCCGACGAATAAGAGCACGCCCGGGGCCCTCCCAAGACGGAGGGCCTGCCTACGGCGCCCCGTCCTGGATCAGGGTTTTCACGTCGCGCGCCGGCGGGGCGCCGAACAGGCGCCGGTATTCCCGGCTGAACTGCGAGGGGCTTTCGTAGCCCACCCGCAACGCGGCGCTCGACGCATCCAGGCGTTGGGTCAGCATCAGCCGCCGGGCCTCGTTCAGCCGCAGCTTCTTTTGGAACTGAAGCGGGCTCATGGCCGTCATCGACCGGAAGTGACTGTGGAACGCCGAGGGACTGAGGCCGGCATGGCGCGCCAGATCCTCGACGCGAAACGGCGCCTGGTAATTCTCCTTCAGCCAGTCGATCGCCCGCGCGATCTGGTAGCCGTGGCTTTCGACCGACATCATCCGGCGCAGGCGCGGGCCCTGATCGCTCAGCAGCAGGCGATACAAGATTTCCTGCTTGATCAGGGGCGCCAGCACGGCCACGTCCTCCGGATGATCCTGCAAATCCAGCAGCCGCTCGAACGCGCCCAGCAGGGGGGGCGGAACCGTGCTCACCGTCATGCCGAGTCGATCGAGGCCTAGCCGATCGGGGCCCGGGCGATCGGGGCCCGGTCGCGTTTCCTCCCCCCCTGACGCCGCCTTGGCGTGCGCCGCCTCCAAGGTCAGGACAAGCTGGGCGACGAGGCGAAAATCCAAAACCAGGGTCAGCCCCAGGTAGGGCTTTTGGGGGGTTGCCTCGATGATCTGCGCCACCACCGGCAGGTCGATGGAGGTCATCAAGAACCGGTGGGCATCGTAGACAAAGGCTTCCTCGCCCAGGAGCACGCGCTTGCGCCCTTGCGCGATCAGGCAAAGGCTGGGGGGCAAGGTGTAACTGGTCGGTTCGGTGGGGGTTTCCCAGCGATGCAAGGTCAGCCCCGGGACAAAGGCCTCCACAGCCTGCGCGCCGTCCGTCAATCGGGCAATCCGGCTGGCCAGCCCGGTCTGGTCAGGCGCCCCGTTCCGCCCTGGGACCTCGGGCGCTTCCCCGCTTTTTCCCATTATTTTTCATGCCTTTTTCCAGACGGGGCCCTCGCCTCGACTCCTGGGACGGTATCATCGCGCCAGAAGATCGACAAGACGAGCCCCGCCAAGGAAGGAGGATCAGGCAAGAATCAAACAGGATCGGTCTAACGGCTTTTCCGCCCGCTCCCCTACGATGAGCGCTGTCCGGAGCACCGGGATCTGTCGCGCTCCCCCTCTCCACCCAGACCTGCCCAGGCCGGCCCAGGCCGGCCTCGGGCCACGCCATGACGAGGAAGGATCCCCTTTGATGCAATTCGAGTACGACAACCCAACCCGGGTTATCTTTGGCGCGGGCACCCTGGCCCGCCTGGGAGAACTCACCCGCCCGCACGGCCAGCGCGCCCTCGTGGTCACCGGCGGCGGCAGCGTCAAGCGCAGCGGACTCTTCGAGCGCGCCACCAAGAGCCTGGGCGACGCGGGCATCACGGTGTTTGAATGCGCCGGCATCGAACCCAACCCCCGCTTGTCCTCGGTCAAGCGGGGCGCCGCGATCGCGCGCGACAATGGATGCGACGTGATCGTGGCCCTGGGCGGGGGCAGCACCATGGACGCATCCAAGGCGATCGCCGCGGCGGTGTTCCACGACGGCGACCCCTGGGACATGATTTATCACGGCCAGCCCCACCCGCATGTGCCGACCCGGGCGCTGCCCCTGATCGCCGTGCCCACCCTGGCGGCCACGGGATCGGAAATGAACAGCGGCGCCGTCATTTCCAACGAGGAAACCACGGAAAAGTCCTTCATGCGGGCCGACTGCCTGTACCCCCGGGTCGCCCTGCTGGATCCGGAACTGACGCTTGGCGTGCCCAGGGACCAGACCGCCTACGGGGTGTGCGACCTGATCACCCACGTGACCGAGTCCTATTTCAACGGGGTCGATGACACCCCCCTCCAGGATCGCTTTGCCGAGGGCGTGATCCTCACCGCCCTGGAATACGGCCCCAGGGCGATCGCCAACGGCGCCGATCTGGAAGCCCGCGCGCAAATCCAGTGGGCGGCGACCCTGGCCCTCAATGGCTGGGTGAACGTGGGCACCAACGGCGGCTATCCGGTGCACATGATCGAACACACGGTTTCGGCCTACCACGACATCACCCACGCGGCGGGCCTCGCCATCATCAACCCGGCGTGGATGCGCTTTGCCGCCCGTCACCGCCCGGCCAGGTTCGTTCAGTTCGCCCAGCGCGTTTTCGGCCTGCCGGCGCAAGGCCCCGACGACCTGGCCGCCGCCCTGGCCGGGATTGACCGCTTCGAGGCCTTCTTGAAGTCGATCGGCTGCCCCACCCGTTTTTCGGAACTGGGCATCGGGGACGCGCTGATCGAAACCTATGCCAGGGACACCGTGCGCATCATCAACGATGGCAAGGGCAATCTGCCCGGTCGCCCGCCGATGAGCGAAGCCGATATCGTGGCCGTTCTCACGGCCGCGCTGTAACAAGGCAGGAGGGGAAACGGCGCGGGAGCCCTCCCGCGCCACCCCCGGCCAGGATCGCCCTACTCGGCCGCCGGCCGGCGTTCCGTTCCCGGCGCGGCCTCCTGGTGGGCCTCGTGCAGCACGCTGACATGGGGCTGGTGCCTGGGACGAACGGTCCCCTTGCGCGAGGGCACCGTCTTGAGCAGCGGGCGCAGCCTGGGGCTGGCCAGAAACTGCTCCATGGCCATTTCGTATCCCTCGCGGCGGCAGCGATCGACGTTTTCAACGGTCCAGAACGGCTTGGCGTCCGACTGGGCCTCGATCACGATCACTTCCACGTCGCGGCCCTGGCTGGCCAGATAGGCCTTGGCCTGTTCGATGTCGTCGTCGCCGATGGTGGCGATCATCTCGGTGACTTGCAGCGAATAGTTATTGTGATTGCCGTTATGGATGCTGAGCGTGTCCGTGTCGTTGCTGTCCATGATCTGCACGCAGATCAACACCTCCAGGGCCGGCAGCGAATCGAGGGCGGCCGGGGTCAGGGTGGCCACGTCGCGCACCGCGCTTTCCCGGTACCAGGTGCCATCAATGTTCGTTTCGGCGATCAGCCACGGCAGATTGCTGCCCGAGGCCAGACGCCGGCCATCCAGGGGCGCGAACCGGGGATGGCCGACGCAGTTGGTGGCCTGGACCACGCGGGGCTCGCCGACCTGCAACAGGCTCATGATGTACACGGGTGCCTGATCGGCGTACACGCCCCCCCAGTTGATGGCGGGCTGGATCCAGCCCTCGGGGTCCTGGGGATCGTACAACTCGCCAAAGGGACCGATGGGCGCGAAGTAGTATCCGCCCAGGCCGAAGCGGGTCAGGGGGTGCCACACACTGAAATTGCGCACGAAAATCCCCAGGTTCCGCTCGGTCGGATGGAACATGTATTCCATGCCCGCCTTGACCACGTCGGGAAACAGCTCGGGCGCGAACAGGTCCTGATAGGCCTGGGGGCTGGCATAATAGCTGGCGAAGCCCCGCATCCAGGCCGCGACCCGCATGGGGAACAAGGGCGGGATCGGCGCCTTCACGTAGTCCTTTTCGCGCATCAGGCCGACCTTGGAAAACTGGTCGATGTAGGCGGTCGGCGCGCCGCCCTCGACCAGGGCCATCAGGTAGTAAAGGCCGATGAAGTTGCCCACGCATCCCGGCAGCAGGGCATCGGGACGGATGCCCAGCTCGGCCATGGCATCAATCGCGCCCACTTCATAGCCGTAGTAAGGACCACCGCCGAAGGGAACGTAGGCGATCCGGGCCGCGTCCGCCCGTTGCTTCCAGGCTTCATACCCGCGCAGCTTCAACCCGGTATAATCGAAATCGACATCCATGAGGGGCCTCCTGTCCGGCCGGCGCACGGGTGGGATCGATCAGGCCTTCCTTCCCCCGGGAGGGTAGGCGAACCCCGGTTCCAACCGTGGAACGGACCGTTTCCGATGGGCTTGAAGAAGAGTGTGGACGAGGGGCACTGCTCTTTCCAGATTATTTTTATGATTGTTTCTCGTTTTCATGGCTTTTTAACCCAAGGGCTCCGGGAAGCCGCTTCCTTCCCGGAGCCCGGGCGATCAGGCGGTGCGCACGTGGTTGAGGAACGTCTGAACCTCGACATCCAGGACGCCACCGCTTTTTTGCAGCCCGACGGCGGCCTTGAGGACGGTTTCGGACGACTGTTTCAAGTCGCTGGCGGCCGCCGCCACGTCGCCGATGATGCCCGACAGCGAGGTCGTGCGCTCGGCCACGTCCTGGGAGCGCCGGGCGATATTCTGGGTGGCTTCCCGCTGGCCCAGCACGGACCGGGCGATCTCGTGGCTCAGGGTATCGATCCGGCGCATGGTGTCCACCACGCCCTCGATCGAGCGCGCCGAGGTGCGGGTGGCCTCCTGGATGGCCTGAATCTGGGCGGTGATTTCGTCGGTGGCCTTGCCGGTCTGGTTGGCCAGGGTCTTGACCTCGTTCGCGACCACCGAAAAGCCCTTGCCGGCCTCGCCGGCGCGGGCCGCCTCGATGGTGGCGTTGAGCGCCAGCAGGTTGGTTTGCGAGGCGATATCGGAAATCAGCTGGACCACCGCCCCGATGCGGTCGGCGGCGGCGGCAAGGGCCTGGATTTCCTCGTGGCTGCGCGAGGTTTCCCGCACCGCCTGCTCGATCATGGTCTTGGCCCCTTGCACATGCTGGCCGATCGCCTCGATCGAGGTGGTCAGCTCGGCGCCGGCCCCGGCCACGGCGTTGATGCTTTCCAAGGCGACAAGGGCAACCTCGGAGGCTTCGCGCGACTGGCTGGAGGTCTGGCTGGAATGCCCCGACATGCTGTTGGCGGTGCCTTCCAGCTCCCGGGCCGCGCTGCCCACCTGGCCGGTCACGCTGCTGATGGTGGCCTCGAACGTCGCGATGCGCTTTTCGATTTCCTGGGCCCGCTCCAGGCGGCGTTGTTGTTCCTCGGCGGTCTTGGCGCGCAGGGCCTCGCTGGAGCGCAGCTCATTTTGAAGGGTGCGCAAGGTGCCCGCCATGCGGCCGATCTCGTCGGCGCGCTCGGGGATATCGATGGGCGCGGAGAGATCGCCGGCAACCATCTGTCCCATGCGGGTGTCGATCACGTTTATGGGGGTGCTGATGTTGCGGGCGATGGCGATGACCGCCGCCACGACCAGGCCCTGCAAGGCCACGATGAACACCAGAACCCCCAGGGCCGTCCGCCAGAATATCTGATTCACATCCTCGATGTACACACTGGCCGCAATGAACATATTCCAGGGATCAAAACGCATCAGATAGTTAATTTTTGGAATTGGCGTGTCACCGCCCGGTTTCTTGAAATAAAATTCGTAGGTTCCTTCCTGTTTTTCCTTCATCAGGGCCACCTGATCCGCGATGATCAGGCGGCCGTTGGCGTCCTTCAGCCCCATCAGGTCACGCCCGACCAGGGCGGGATTGGCCGGGTTGAGCATCATGATCCCGTCCATGCTCGCGGCCGAGACATAGCTTTTGCCGTCGTCGTACCATAAGGCGTTCATGGTCTCGCGAAAGCGGTCCAGGGCCTGGTCGCGGGTCAAGGCGCCGGCTTTAACCTTGTCCTCGAACGACTGGGCGATGCCGCGCGAAATCTCGACCACCGCCCGCAGCTTGGCGAAGCGCGCCTCCAGCAGCTGGTCGCGCAGAAGGAACAACATCAGGGCCGAAACCAAGGCGGTTGAAACCAGCCCAAGACCCACAAGCATTCCGAGTTTTCTGCCTACGCTTAACCTGTTCAACATGCCGACTCTCCAGCAGGCGGGGGGCCGGCTTGGCCCTGCCTGGTCCCCCACGCCGTCCCTGGCGCATCCGGGCCAGCGCGAGAACGGGCAGCCTGGCATCCCGTTCCCCTCGATTCCGAGGGGGCATCATGGATTGACGCGAACGCTCCTTGCGACACGGGCACCGAAGCATGATGTCCGCTTTTTCGTACCGGACACCAGTAAACGTCAAAATACAGGCTATCGGCTAGCGCTTGTTGGAGCTTCCGGCCATTCCCCACGGCCATCCACCACCAAAAGATTATATTCTTTTGATAATTCTCGCTTGAGGCTTGGCGGGTGCAAATTAAGGACGCATCAATTCGCCATTTTCCCGCCTTATTTGGACGGGCCCGAGCGGGGCGGAAGAGGCCCGGGACGCACGCCTTCCCCCCGGAGTCTGTCCGCTTCGAATGAAAGCGGACAGACTCACGCGGTGCCCCCCTTTTCCCCGACGGGCATCCAGATGCCCTTGGGCGGAGAAAGCGGGCATGCTCCGGTAACGTCCGCGCCCGGACACGAGCCCCGGGCGCGATGCGATCGTGCCGGAGAAGTCATGACCCCAGCCCTTTCCGATCAGGGGTCAGGGGTCGAAGGGAAGCATCAGGCGGGCGCGTTCACGCGGAACACATCGTAGATGATCGCCTTGTCGTCCCCGAAGTCCTGGTGCCCCGGAATGTAGGGTTGCGGCTCGGACCGGTGAATCGAGGTCCACAGTCCTTCGTCCTCGATCTTCTTCAAGAGGGTCTTGAAGGACTCAGTGTACAAGTCGAGCCGGTGCGTGAACGACACAATCCCACCCGGACACACGACGCGCTGAAACTCGCGCATCAGACCGGCCATGTTCTTGACATACGTCAACGCGCCAATGCACTGGGCCGCCGCGAAGTGATTGTCGGGGAACCCCAGGGTCTGGTTCATGTCCAGGCGCTTCAGGTCGGCGTAACAGCCTTTCTCACGCGCCTTGTCCAGCGACGCCGTCGAGTAGTCGGCGCCAATCACGGCGGAAAATCCACGTTTCTTGAGATGCAATCCTGTCAGACCCGTTCCACAGCCGGCATCCAGAACCGGCCGTGCGCGATCGACTCCGTGCTGATCCAGGATCTCGGCCGCGCGGACGGGCGCGTCGTAGCCCTTGCTCAGAAGATCGTCCTCGTAGGTCGCCGACCAACGGTCGTAGTAGGCTTCCAGTTGGGGAAGATCCGCATGGGTCATGGTGTCCAGAACGGACGAATCCGTGGCGGAAGTCGCGGTGGTTTTTCTGGCAGTCGAAGCATCCGTCATGCGCACCTCATCATGGTTTATCTTGAATAAACAGATTCAACGTGTGCCCCGCAGGGCACGAAACCATGAAACATATATCGAAGCGCGAATCAACCCGAGCAACGCCTATCTTTACGAGTGTTTCTCCCGTGGGCGCCAGGCAAGAGCCGCTTCGTCCTGGCGGAGGTATCGGGAGAAACGCAGGCGCCGGGGCGCTCACGGAGCGGTGCCGGGAGGGGCTGAACTCCGGCCCGCCCCCTCGCCGATCCCGCTTGGACGGGGCCCGACCACACGCTGCCCGTGCCCCGGGCCTCGCGGCGCTCCTTCGCCGGGCGAAGCCACGTCCTTATCCCCGTCAGATGGAAAAATACGCCAAGGAATCAAAGTGTTATGAAAAGGGAAGAATCCACGGGCGTTCCCTGGCGCACGGCCCGGGCCCTGCTCCTTCCTCATGCGCCCGCAAGGCATCAAGGGCGGCTTGAGCGCGTGCATCGCCCCTCGCGCCAGGGGCCCCGGGCTCCTTGGCCTGCCCCGTCGCGCAGGGGCCAGGCCGTCCCTCCCGGCGGGCTCCCGCAGGGGTTGGAACGGGTGCTCCGCTGTTGCGTGAAAGATTCATGACACTCCCCTTCGCCGGAGGAGTGAAGAGCCCTGGTATCGGAATACGAGAATCCGGAGGCGATCCAAGCCGACTCGAAGGGGCCATCGGCCCCCACGCGCCGGAGGGGCTTCGCGACGGCACCTTCCCCCGCGAAGCCCCTGCCGGCCAGCGTCATTCAGCGTGAAACGGACAGACTCTAATCGCGTTCCTTGCGCGGGGCCCGGAACACGAACAGGTCGGGATCCAGCTTGATATCGCGGCGCGGGTTGAACAACGACACGGTGACTTCAATGTTCTGGGCATCGACCACGCGCCACTGGCGCAGATCCACCGGATCGACGGTGAAGACCAGGGTCAAGGTGCCCTGCCCCGGGTCCTTGGTCTGGACCAGGGAGATTTCGGCCACGCCCCCGGCCTCGCGGAAATTGGTGATGGTCAGGGCCGGGTCGGAAAAGGCGATGTGCTCGCGCAACAGCACGCCCAGCGGCGTGTCGTTGAGACCGATGTAGGTCACCTGCTCCAGCTTGATGTCGTGGTAGATCAGGTGCGACCCGTTGGCCACGATCAGCAGTTCGGCCGGGGGATCGTATTCCATGCGCAGCCGGTTGGGCCGCTGGAGCGAAACCGTGCCCTCGGCATAATTGCCGGTCGACGAAATCTGAAGAAAGCGGGCCTGCACCGAATGCAGGTCGTTCAAATACGCCTCGGCCCGCGCGATGAAGGCCCGTTGCTCGGGACTGAGGCGGGGCAGCACGCTTTCGACCTGGGCGCCCTCGGTCGGCCCCGGCCCGGGGCCCTCGGCCAGGACGGGCGACACCGCGACGCCCCACAACAGCGCGGCGGCGGCAAAGGGAAGCAAACGGCGCATCGGCACTCCTTGCGACAACGGGATGCGACAACAAGATCCCAAGACGAACCATCCCAAAAGCCCGGGCGGACGGGAAGCCGCGCCCGGACAAGGAGGCATCCTACGCGATTGGCGCCTTGGGCGCAGCGGCGACGGCACACTTCCCCTGCCCCCTCTGGCCGCCGGGGGCGCGCCCGACCCGTGCCGGAAGCAGGGGTCAGGGCGCGCGTTTGCTTACGACGGCAGGCCGGCGGGAACCTTGGCGGCTTCTTCGGCCTCCCGGGTCTGGGCGCTGCGGTCGCGGGCCAGGAAGGTGTAGACCACGGGCAGCACGAACAAGGTGAACAAGGTGCCAATGCTCATGCCCGACACGATCACCACGGCGATGGAAAACCGGCTCATGGCGCCGGCCCCCGAGGCGAACAGCAGCGGAATCAAGCCGCACACCATGGCCGCCGTGGTCATCAAGATGGGACGCAGCCGCAGGCGGGCCGCGACCTCGATGGCTTCGCGGCGGCTCAGGCCCTGTTGTTCCTGGCGTTCACGCGCCACCTCGCACATCAAGATGCCGTGCTTGGTGATCAGGCCGATCAGGGTCACCAGCCCGACCTGGGTATAGATGTTCATGGTCGCGGCGCCCAGGGCCAGCGGGATCAGCGCGCCGCTGATCGACATCGGCACCGACACCAGGATCACCAGGGGATCGCGGAAGCTCTCGAACTGAGCCGCCAGGACCAGGAAAATGATGATCAGGGCCAGGGCGAAGGTCAGGACCAGGGCGTTGCCTTCCTGGATGAACTGGCGCGACTGGCCCGTGTAATCGATGGTGTAGCCCTTGGGCAGCAATTCGCGCGCGGCATCTTGCAGCACCTTGAGGGCATCCCCTTGCGTGACCCCGGGCATGGGGAAGGCCGAGATGGTGAACGAGTTCAACTGATTGAACTGGGTCAACGACTGCGGTTGCACCTCGCGCGTGACCGCGATCAAGGACGACAGGGGGATCATCTCGCCCTTGTCGGTGCGCACGTGGAAGCGCCCCAGCGCCTCCGGATCCAGGCGGAAGGCATCGGGAACCCGGGGAATGACCTTGTACGAGCGGCCTTGCAGGTTCACGAGGTTGACGTAGTTGCCGCCGGTCATCAGGGCCAATGAGTCGCCGATGCCTTGCATCGACACCCCATAGGCGGCCGCCTTGTCGCGGTCGATGCTCACCAGCGAGCGCGGGCTGTCGAAATCCAAATCCTTGTCGATGAACGCGAACCGGCCGGCGGCGCGGGCCTTGTCCATCATCTGCTCGCTGATTTCGTTCATCACCTCGTAAGGCGCGGTCGAGGTGACGACGAACTGCACGGGCAGGCCATCGGAGCCGGGCAACGGCGCCGGGTTGAACACCGAGGCCTTGACCCCGGCAATGCCGTTCATGGTCTGCTGCACCGCGCCAACCAACTGGGCGGCGTTGCGCTCGCGTTCGTCCCACGGGCGCAGGCTGATGCCACCGAAGCCCTTGTTGGCCGTGCCCATGCCGGCGATCAGGAAGGTCTGGCTGGTTTCGGGATAGCTCAGCAGCGCCTTGTTGATCTGATCGACGAACACATTCATGTACGCGTTGCTGGCTTCGGGCGGGCCGTCGAAGGCGGTCAGCACCGCGCCCTGGTCCTCTTCCGGGGCCAGTTCGGTCGGGATGGCGGTAAACAGGAACGGCAGGCTGACGAACACGATCAGCGCGAAGACCACGGTGGGCGCGCGCTCGTTGAGCGAGCTTTTGAGCATGCGCCCGTAGCGGCGCTGCAAGGCCTCGAAGATGCTGTCCAGGCGCGCCGCCAGCCCCTTCTTGTCCTCGTCGTGGCGCAAGAGGCGCGAGCACATCATCGGCGACAAGGTAAGCGCGATGATCCCCGACACCACCACCGACCCGGCCAGGGCCAGGGCGAATTCCTGGAACAAGGCCCCGGTCAGGCCGCCCATGAAGGCAATGGGCGCGTACACCGCCGCCAGGGTGATGGTCATGGAAATCACCGGCACCGCGATTTCGCGCGTGCCGATCAAGGCGGCGTGGAAGGGGGAATTGCCCTCCTCGATATGGCGGTGAATGTTCTCCACCACCACGATGGCGTCATCGACCACCAGGCCGATGGCCAGCACCATGGCGAGCAAGGTCAGGAGGTTGATCGAAAAACCCAGCGCCAGCAGCAAAATGGTCACGCCGACCAGCGACAGCGGCATGGTGACCAGGGGAATGACCACCGAACGGAAGCTGCCCATGAACAGGAAAATGACCACCATCACGATCAGCGCCGCTTCCACGATGGTCTTGATCACCTCGTTGATGGAAGCCTGAATGAAGATGGTCGAGTCATAGGCAACGGTGGCGCTCATGCCCTCGGGCAGCTGGGCCACGATCTCGGGCAGGGCCTTGTCGCGGACCTCGCCGATCACGGTCAGCGGGTTGGCCTCGGGGGTGGTGAACACACCCACGAAAATGGCCGGCTCGCCGTTCGCGAACACGCTGGTGTCCTCGCTGGCCGACGCCAAGGTGACCTCGGCCACGTCCGACAGCCGCACAAGGCGCGCGCCGTCGTTGCGCACCACCATGTCGCGGAACTCGGCCACCTGGGTCAGGTCGGTCTTGGCCTTGATGTTGAGGATATCCAGCGTGCCCCGGGTCGAGCCCGCCGCCGAGGCGTAGTTGTTGGAAACCAGGGCGGCTTGCACGTCCTGGGGGGTGAGGCCCTGCTGGGCCATGCGTTCGGGGTTCAGCCAGACCCGGATGGAAAAGTCCTTGGAGCCAAACACCTCGGGGTTCGCGACCCCGGGCACGGCGGCGAGGCGGGGCTGGATCACCCGGTTGACGTAATCGGTGATCTGGGCCTGGTCGAACACGGTCGAGGAAAAGGCCAGGAAGGCCGACGGAAAGGTATCGCCGGTTTCCTTCTTGATCACCGGGTCGTCGATGCCGCGCGGCAGAACCGAGCGCACCTCGTTGACCTTGGCCGTGACCTCGGTCATCGCCGCGTTCGGGTCCTCGTTCAAGCGCACGTAGGCCTGGACCTCGGTCATGCCCTGCGACGAGGTGGATTTCAGGTAGTCCAGGCCCTTGGCCGTCGAGACCGCCTTTTGCAGCGGCTGGGTGACGAAGCCTTGCATCAGGTCGGCGTCGGCGCCGGGGTAGGTCACGGTCACCGTGATGACCGTGTTCTTCATTTCCGGATACTGACGCACCGGCAACGAGAACAGGGCCTGCAAGCCGATGACCAGGACCAGCAGGCTGATCACCGACGCCAGCACCGGCCTTTTGATGAAAATATCGAAGGTATGCATGGCGGCGATCCTATCGGGCCGCGCCGGCGGCGGCGGCGGCACTGAGGGGAACATCGGCGATCGTCACCAGCGAGCCGTTTTGCAGCTTCATCTGCCCGGAGGTCACGATGCGCTGGCCGTCTTCCAGGCCGCTTGCCACCGCGACCCGGTCGCCGCGCCGCTCGCCCAGGGCCACGACCACCCGCTCGACCGCGGCTTCGGCACCGGCGGGCGCGCCTTCCGGCAGGGGCCCCAGCACGAACACCGCGTCGCCCGACAGGCTGTAGGTGACGCTGGACACGGGCACGCTGAGCACGGTCTGGGATTCCGGACGAATGACCTCGACATGGGTCAGCATGCCCGGGCGCAAGGCGTCGTCGGGGTTATCGAAGCGCGCTTCCACCCGCACCATGCCGGTGTTGGCGTCGATCTGCGGGGCGATGGCGGTGATCGTGCCCATGAACGTGCGTCCGGGCCAGCTGTCGGTGGTCAGTTCAACGCCCGCGCCCACGCTGAGCAGGGCCAGATCACGCTGCGAAACCGTGAAGTCGGCCATGATCACCGAAAGGTCCTGGAGATTAACCAGGGTTTGGCCGGCATTGACATAGGCGCCCAGGTCCACCTGCCGCACCCCCAGACGCCCGGAAAACGGCGCGCGAATGGTTTTCTTGGCGATGCGGGCCTGTATTTCCTTGATGTTGGCCTCGGCGACGCCGACCTGCGCGTTGGCCTCGTCCAGGTTGGCGCGGGTTCCGGCGGCCGTCTGGGCCAGGCGCTGGGCGCGGCTCGCGGTGATGTGGGCCAGGTTGGCCGTGGCCCGCGCCGAAGCCAGCTGGCTTTCTTCCTCGTCCGCGTCGAGCTGCACCAGGACATCGCCCTTGCGCACCATCCGCCCCGAGTCGAACAAGATGGCCTGGACCTGTCCGCCCACCGACGGGCTGACATCCACGCCGCTGCGCGCGCGCAAGGTGCCGACGGCGGGCACGCTCACCCGCCAGGATTCCCGCGCCACCGGTTCGGCCGTGACGGTCACCACCTGCACCGGCAGATTGGCGAAATATTCCGCGATCATTTTCTGGCGAAACTGGGTGAAGCCAATGACCCCGCCAAACAGGACCGTTCCGCCCACCACCATGATGGCCATGCGTTTAAGATTCATCGTTCCCTCGATTATCCGAGTACTCGGCTAGTGTTGGGGTTCATGGGATGCGACGGCCCCGCGCACGGGTGAAGAGCCTTGCGCCCTCCACCGGTTCCTGGCCTAGGCCAGCAAGGCCATGGCGGTCTGACGCAGATTTTCCATTGTCGCGTCGTCGTAAAGATGAAGTCCGGTGACCCGGTTCAAGAAAAGCCCATCCAGGGCCAGACCGATCAGCAGCGCCCGGGTCGGATCCGGGCTGTCGGAGCGCAGGCGCTCCAGGATATCGTGAAACATGGCCCGGATGGGAGCCAGCAGGTCGGGGTTCAGGGCCACCGCCGCCAGCACCGCCGCGCCCACCGGATCCGCGCCCGGTCCCCTGGGGTCGAACGACAGCCCCACGTAGGTGCGCGCCCAGCGGTAGGGCCCTTCGGCTTCCCGGGCGTACATGGCGGCGGCCTGCTCGTCGTATTCCTCGATCAGGCGCTGGACCATGGCCCGGATCAGATCATCCTTGGACCGGAAATGATACAAAACCCCCCCCTTGGAAACACCAGCCTGCCGGGCTGCCTCATCCAGGGTCAGGCGCGCCGCGCCTTGTTCGCGCACAATATACATCGCGGCTTCCACAATTCTGGCGCGCGTTTCTGGTCCCGCCATGGGTCCTGTCCTCACTCGAAATACCAGGGGTCAACCCCGACCGCGTCCGGTCCGCGCAACAGCAGGACCGTCCGGACGGTACAAAACAGGGGTCGGATATGGGATCCGATCCCGGCTCTGTCCAGGACACATGACGCATGGGAGGCATGCCAAAAAAGCAAACCGAGAGCGCCTTCCAAGGGGAGGCGTTCTAAGAATGCGACTTAATGCATTACGCTACGTCGCGCCACACCTCCTTGCCAGGAGGCCTCCTCGCGGGCCCCATACCTTTAAAAAAGTGGGACCCGATCCGGCCCGGCGTTGCCTCATGGGCACCAGGGCCGGCGCGCCTCGCCGCCGTAAGGGCGGGCGAGCCCTTCGGCGATCAGAAGCCCGGCCAGGTCCTGGCCGTCGGGCAGCGTGATCGCCGCCACCACGCGCCCGGCGTACTTGCCGTTGCGCACCGACCACAGCCGCACCCCGGCCCCCGCCGCCGTGACCAGGGCGGCCACGCGCGCCGTTGCCTGCTCGGCCAGGGCGCGCTCGGCCGGACATTTGCCGCGCCGTTCCGGGGTATCGATGCCCTCGACCCGCACCGCCGTGATCACCTGGTGGTCGGGCCAGATCAGGGCCTGGACCTCGACCGTGTCGCCGTCGATCACCCGCAGAACCTGGGCTTCGATCGGCCCCGGGATCGGCCGCGCCCGCCATTCGGGAGACGCGGCCCCGGCCAGATTGACCATGGCCCCCAGGGCCATGAGCGCGGCCGCCCCGATCCGGGCCCCGCGTCCTGCCTCAAACCGTGGTCGGGAGTTTCCGCACGCCTGGCGCATTGCCACACCCATGCCGATAGTAAAATTCTCTTTAATCGGCATTGTATCAATGGGCCGCGCGGAAAGTCCAGCGCGCGCGTGAAACAGAAGCAGAACATCCCGCGATGAAGCAAAACCGGATCAGAAATCCGAACAGCGTCCGCCCCGTTCCCAATCATTGTAACGGGTTGGCTCGGGGCCCTTGGGGCCGCCGATCTCAACCACCGGCTCCCGGGGCGCGGCCCCGTCGGGCCCCGGCGTCGCGGGCATCGACTCGACCGGGGACGTGGACGGCGCGGCAGGCTTTTCCGCCGGCGTGGACGAGGCCGCCGGAGCGGACGACGGGGAAGGAGAACGCGTTGACATGGCGGGTTTCACTCCAAATCTCGGGGGAACGCGAAGCAAATTCGGCCAACCCGGCCCCGCATGCAAGACCCGCGCGGCTCCCTCCCGGGCCCTGCCCGGGGTCCGCGCGTCTTGACGCTTGACGGGCCAGCCAATCCGCCTATCTCAGGGCACGATAAGGGTCCACCACAGAGGTTCGTCCCATGTCCTTCACCCGAATCGCCTTGCTCCTGGCCGTGCTCACCGCCTTGTTCGTGGGCGTGGGCAACCTGGTCGCCGGCCAGACCGGCATGATCATCGCCCTGGCCATGGCCGGGGCCATGAACATGCTGGCATACTGGAACGCCGACAAGATGGTTCTCGGCATGCACGGCGCCGTGCCCGTCGACGAGACCAGCGCCCCCGATCTGGTCGAGCTGATCGCCTCGCTCGCCCGGCGGGCCGATCTGCCCATGCCCCGGGTCTATGTCATCGAAACCCCGCAGCCCAACGCCTTCGCCACCGGGCGCAACCCCGAGCACGCCGCCGTCGCCGTCACCACCGGCTTGATGGCGCGCCTGAACCGCGAGGAACTGGCCGGGGTGCTGGCGCACGAACTGGCCCACGTGCGCCACCGCGATACCCTGACCATGACCCTGACCGCCACCCTGGCCGGCGCCATTTCGATGCTGGGGAACTTCGCGTTCCTGTTCGGCGCCAGCGGCTCGCGCGATGAAAACGGCAACGCCTCGCCGCTGGGCGCGATCGGCGGCCTGCTGATGGTGCTGGTGGCGCCGTTCGCCGCCTTCCTGGTTCAGATGGCGATCTCGCGCACCGGGGAATACCGCGCCGACCGCACCGGCGCCGAAATCTGCGGCCATCCCCTGTGGCTGGCCCGCGCCCTGGAAAAAATCGAGCACGACGCCCGCGCCATCGCCAACCCCGGGGCCGAGCGCAACCCGGCCACCGCGCCCTTGTTCATCATCAATCCCCTGAGCGGCCAGGGAATGGACAACCTGTTCGCCACCCATCCTTCCACCGCCAACCGCGTGGCCCGCCTGCGCGCCCTGGCCGGCGCCCGTCAGCCGGGGCCCTGGGGATAACTCTCCCTTCAAGGCCGGCCTCCTGGTCGGGGACGCCCGCGCCCCCTACCAGGCCGCCACCGTGCCATCCGCGCGCGGATCAACGGCCCCTTCCAAGGTGCCCTCGGGATGGGCCACGATCGCGCCCGCTACCCCCATGCTTTCGTCAAAGGGTTCGGTCACGCTCACCCGCTGGCCATGACGGCTGAACTCCTCGATCACCGCCGCGTCCAGGCGGCTTTCGGCCACCACCCCGGCCGGGCGCCCGCCCGCGTCCCCCTCCAGCCGCCAGCGCGGCGCGCTCACCGCCGCTTGCACGTTCTCGCCAAACAGGGCCGCGCGCACGAATACCGCCGCGAGCCCCAGGGGCGTGCCCAGCCCGCCCGAGCAGCCCACCGCCATCACCCGCCCGTCGCGCAGCCGGGCCAGGGCCGGGGCCAGGGGATGGGGCGGCTTGCGTCCAGGCGTCAGGGGATTGGGGGCGTCGTCGTCCAATGAAAACGCGGCCCCGTGGCCGTGCCACAGCACGCCGGTGCCGGGCAGCACCACCCCGGAGCCGAAGCCACGGCCCAGCCCCTGGGCATAGCTGACCACCCGCCCCGCCCCATCGGCGACGCCGATCCAAAGGGAATCGCCCTCGGTCGCGCCCACGCGCACGCCCTCGGCCGCGCCGGTTTCGGTTCCCTGAGGGAGCCCCAGGCCGGCGGCCAGATCATCCAGCACCCGCGCCGACAGATAGGTGGCGGCATGCACGCCCATGAAGCGTGGATCGGCGATGCGGGTGTCCCGGATGCGCCCGGCCACTCCCGCCGCCTCGCTCAACACCCGGGCCCAGGCGGGATCCAGCGCCCCGCGCACCCCGGCCCGCTGGAACAAGCCCAGGATCATGGCCGTGGCCAGCCCCTGGGTTGGCGGGGGCGTGACGTGAACCACCGCCAGGTCGCCCCCCAGGGTCAGCGCCAGCGTGCGCCGGCGCACCGGCCGGTGGCGGGCCAGGTCGCCCGCCGAAACCAGGGCCCCCACGGCCTTGAGGTCGGCGGCCAGGGCCTGGCCCGACGCGCCACGATAAAAGCCATCCAACCCTTCCGCCCCCAGGAGCGCCAGGGTCCTGGCCAGGGCCGGAGCGGTCCGCACGGTGCCCGCGCGGGGCACCCGCCCCTGGGCATCCAGGAAACAGGCCGAAAATCCGGGCTGATCCTTGAGCGCGCCCAGCAGCCGGCGCAAGCAGCGTTCCTGATCGTGCGACACGGGCACGCCGTCGCGGGCGTGATCGATCGCCTCGGCCAGCAACCGCGCCACGGGCAGCCGTCCACCCCAGCGCGCCGACAGATCAAGGGCCGACTGCCACCCCGACACACAGCCCGCCACCGTGCACGCGGCCTCGGGGCCATGGGCCGGGACGCGGCTCAGCCCCCGGGTCCGCCACACGGGGGCCTCGGCCTGGGCCCCGGCGGCCCCGCTGCCGTCGATGGACACCGGCGGCCGGCCGGGTTCGTGCACGATCCACATGCCGTCGCCGCCCAGCCCGGCCCGGTGGGGACAGACCACCGCCGCCGTGGCCGCCGCCGCCACCGTGGCCTCGATGGCGTTGCCCCCCTCGCGCAGCACGGCCAGCCCGGCTTGCGCCGCCAGATGGTGGGGAGCACTGACCATCCCTCGCCGCGACACCTTGGAGGTCAACATGGCCTGGTGTTCTCCGTGTTATGCCTTGCGTCGTTCACGCCGCCCCCCATCCGGTCGCGTTCGCCCCGTCGCGCCCATGTTGCCCCCGGGATGCCTTTCGTCCAAAAGCCCCTGTCCGCTCTCGACCCCGCCCCCCGGCCGGGCTAGAAAGGGCCGATCCCCCCTTCAAGCTTTCGCAACGGACGGCAGACATGCAGACCAGGGACTACGCCAGTGCCCTTTATATTCCCATCGCCTGGGAATTGTTTCACCGAGATTCCCGGGCCCTGGCCCACCGTCTGATGAACAAGGGGCCCTTTCATGGCATCGTGGCCGTGACCCGGGGCGGCTTGATTCCCAGCTCGATCATCGCCCGCGAATTGGACCTGCGCGTGGTCGAAAGCGTGGGCGTGGCTTCCTACGACGATCGCACCCAAGGCGAGGTGCGGGTGATCAAGGCCTTCAACCGCGATCTGGTGGGCGATGGCAGCGGCTGGCTGGTGATCGACGACCTGGTGGACAGCGGCGTGACCGCCCGCGCGGTGCGCACGCTTCTGCCCAAGGCCCACATGGCCACCGTCTACGCCAAGCCCGAGGGACAGGCCGAGGTTGACACCTTCGTGGTGGGCGTGCGGCAGGACGTCTGGCTGTTGTTCCCGTGGGACGCCGATCTTCAGCCCAACGAGCCGCTGGTCCGTCAGCAAGACGCCCTGGAGCGCAACCCCTTCGACCAGCGCCTGGACCGCTAGCGGCGAGGCCGGGCGGCGGGATTCCCCGCTCCCCGGCCTTGCGTGACCACGAAAAAGCCTAGTCCAGGTAGTCGCGGGCCAGCACCTCGGCAATCTGCACGGCGTTCAGCGCCGCGCCCTTGCGCAGGTTGTCGGCCACGCACCAGAACGACAGACCGTTGTCCACCGTGGTGTCCTTGCGCAGGCGCGAAACGTACACGGCATCCTCGCCCGAGGCCTCGACCGGCGTCACGTAGCCCTCGTTGGCGCGGTGATCAACCACCACCACCCCCGGCGCGTCCCTCAGCACCTCGCGCGCGGCCACGTCGCTGATCGGCTTTTCGGTTTCGATGGTCACGTACTCGCCATGTCCGCAGAACACGGGCACCCGCGCGCAGTTGGCATGCACCCGGATGTCGGGATCCAGGATCTTGCGCGTTTCGACGGCCATCTTCCATTCCTCCTTGGTCGCGCCGTCGTCCATGAAGACGTCGATGTGAGGAATGACGTTAAAGGCGATCTGCTTGGTGAAGATCTCCTGGAAATCCGTGAAGGGCTGGTTGACGTAAATGCCCTTGGTCTGATTGAACAGCTCGTCCATCGCTTCCTTGCCGGCGCCCGCGACCGACTGGTACGTGCTGACGATGACCCGGCGCACGCCGAACGCCTCGTGCAGCGGCTTCAGGGCCACCACCATTTGAATGGTCGAGCAGTTCGGGTTGGCGATGATGTGGCGCTTGCGAAAACCGGCGATGGCTTCCGGGTTGACCTCGGGCACCACCAGGGGCACGTCCGGATCCATGCGGAACTGGCTGGTGTTGTCGATCACCACGCAGCCGGCCTCACCCGCGCGGGGGGCGAACTGGGCCGACACCTTGGCCCCGGGCGAGCTGAGCGCGATATCAAACCCGGTGAAATCAAAAGTCGCCAGGTCGCGGACCTTCAGCACCCGATCCTCGCCGAAGGAAACCTCGCGGCCCGTCGAACGCGACGAGGCCAGGGCCACGATTTCCTTCACCGGAAAGGCGCGCTCGTCCAGAATGGAGAGCATCTCGCGACCGACATTGCCCGTCGCTCCGACCACCGCCACGCGGTAGCCACCTTCTCTATACGCCATGATAAACCCCATCGACCGGCGGGCGGGACCGCCGCATCAAAAAGCGGCCCCCAAGGGGGGGCAACGCTACTCTTCCGCGCTGTCGGGATCAAGGGTGCCCGTGCACCCCCGGCCCGTTATTCCTGCCGCTGCGGCCGGTTGGGATAAATAACCCCGCGCTTGGGCACGCCGTGATGGGGGTCGTCGCTCCAGTCCGCGAAGGTGGTCGGCACGTCCATGTCGGCCGTTTGGGCCGGATCGCGCGATGCCGACTGCATGGCGATCTGCGGCGCCTGGTCATCCGTATAGAAGTAGTGCGCGCCAATGCGCACGGTGCGGGTCAGGCTGCGGGTCCACGACGGGCGCACGGCCCTGGCGTGATACCACAACGCGCCGCCGGTGGGATCATTGATCGCGTTGTCCCGGCGCAGGACCGACAGGGCCAGCAGAACGGACGAACGCCAGACCTCGGGGTTGGCGGGGGTGTCGGATTTTCCGTCGCACGCCCACGAAAATTGGCATCGGCGGGACGCGTGGCTGCGATCATCGGTGATCACGTCGCACAGCGAGCCCGGAAACCGGGGATCACGCGCCCGGTTCAAAACCACCTGCGCCACCGCCACGCGGCCGCGCAAGGACTCTCCGCGTGCTTCCCAGTAGTCGTTCAGGGCCAGGCAAAGCATGTCCTGGCGGGATACCACCAGGGACCCCGGTGCAATTCGAATGTCCTGGGGTAAAGAGGCGCCCGCCGCGCGGACCAGGTCGGGAACCGGCGAGGCGGCACGCGCCTGTCGGAAATCACCCCCTGTTGCAACCAGTACCAACGCCATCAGCGCGGTCAGGATAAGTCTCATCGGCTGTCTCCCGTCTGCCGGCCAGCCCGTCCCGGGATTGATCCACGAAGGACCGGGGAACAGGGGTCGACACGACTCTTTCGTTTCTGTCCGACTGGCTTTCCCGCCGGGATACCCGCGTTGGGCATCGCGACCAAAAAAAGCTCTGCTTCAGATCCCGGGCCTTTGCCGGGTCGGTTCCTCATGCGTTTTCGTCGGGGTTGACCGACGCCCCGCTGCCGGGACGTCGAGGTGTGAAGGACCGGAGCCGCGCCCCTGGGGCGGGTGAAACCGGTCGCCGCCCAAGGGCGGGTTCAATGGGGCACAAGGCCCCCGGCGCGGGTGTCGGGTCCGGATCAAGCCGGCCCGCCGGACGGGGGAGGTCCCGCCGCATTCCGATGCGGTGGCCGGAGTGTCGCGACGGACCGGGCGAAGCTCAATGCCCTGCGCGCGGGCGACAATACCGTTTGCCGCCGCCGTTGCCAATCAGCAACAGGCTGATCCGGGCCGTTTTCCCCGGAGAAACGGTCATCTCGTTGAAACACCGTCAGTTTCGAGACGATCCAGGAAACGCGTCCTCACACACGCGGCAAAAAAACCGGACGGGGTCAAGAAAAACCGTTAACACATTTTATGGGAGATAATTACGGGCGCTCAATCGCGATAGTAGCCACACCGGCCCCGATCAGCCCCACGCCCCCGGCGCGCCCCGCGAGTCGAAGCCCGCGTTCCAGACACCCCACGCGCCCCAAACGATCGGCGAGCAGGGCATAGCCCAGGGCATTCAACGCCGCCATCGTCACGAAAACGGCCCCCAACGTCACCGCCTGCGGGGCCAGTGGCGCGGCCTTGGACATGAACTGAGGGACAAAGGCCACGAAAAAAAGAAGACTTTTGGGATTCAGGCTGGTCACGAGCCAGGCATCGCGGGCCAGGGACAGCCCGGAAGCGCCCCCGCAAGCACCCAGGCGGGACGAAACCGGGGCGCGAGAGGCCAGATCCCGGGGCGGATGACGCAGCAACCCCAGCCCCAGGCCAATCAACACGGCGGCTCCGGCCAGCTTGACCGCGGAAAACAAGGCGGCGGACGCCGCGAGCAAGGCGCCCAGCCCTCCCAGCGAGGCGGCCAGGGCGGTGGCATCCCCCAAGGCGACGCCGGCCACCGACCACAAGGCCGCGCGGCTGCCCCGGGTCAGGGCATGGCTCGCGACCAGCAGCACCGTGGGCCCCGGCGTGATCAACAAAACGCCGGAGGCGGCCACGAAAGCCATGAGGGTGGGAAAGGAAAGACCGTCGGGAAGCACCACGACACCCGCTTGGAAAGGCCGGTCGGAAGACCAGGCACGCTTGCTCATGCCAGGGCGGGACGATGCCAGTGGACACCACCCGGCCCGGGCCCTGACCAAACCCTATCCTTCTTCAGGGAAAAGCGGTGTCCACGTTTCCCTGAAGAACACTCAAACGCCCGCTTACTGGGCCGTGCCGTCGTCGGGGAAGTAATCCACGGCGGCGCCTTCGCCGGCCTTGGGATCGATGTTGCGCACCTGCGCCCGGCGCATCTGGATATACAGGCTGCGCACGGTGGCATAGTAATCAAGCGAGGTCTTGCGCAGCGCGTCCATTTCGGAAACATGCCCGCCGTATTCGGTCGCGGCGCTGCCATAGGTGCGCCCGGCCGAAATCATCGTGCCGGTATCGCCCCCCGGGACCCAGAACAGGGGATGGCTCACCATGTCCACGCCCGCGCCCAGGGCATCGCGCGGGTTCGACGGCCCCAGCAGCGGCAGCACCATGTAAGGACCGTCGCCCAGCCCCCATGTGCCCAGGGTCTGGCCGAAATCCTCGTCATGCTTGGGCATGCCCATGCCCTCGGCCACGTCGAACAGGCCAAAAAGGCCCACCGTGGTGTTGATCAGGAAGCGCCCGGTCGTCACCCATGCCCGCTCGAACTCGCCTTGCAGCAGATCGTTGAGCAAAATCACCGGCGATTTGATATTATGAATCAGGTTGTCCACGGCCTCCTTGCCCTCGTCGGGCAGGACCATGTACGGCGCGATCCACGGGCGCATGAAGGTGTACACCACGTCGTTGACCGCGAAAACGTAGCGGTTCCACGGCTCCATGGGGTCGGCGACCAGTTCACCGGTCGTCTTGGGGGAGTCCCCGGTTTCCGGCGCGGTGCTGGCGCACGCCGCGACGGCGCACAAGGCCAGGGCCATGGTGCCCGCGCGGACGACGCCGCCAAAGGAACGCAAGGAGTCGGAAAACGAGTTGGCCATCACACTTCCCTGTCCAGTCGAGTTAACACTGTCCTCCGCCCGATCGTGGGCGGGGGATAGGGAATCCCCCCGTGACCGAGCCCCAGACCCCCCGTCACGCCCCCCGCGAAGCGGGTTGTCCGTGTCCCTGAAGTCGTGCGAGTCTTACGCGCTTCGTCGCGGACCGGCAATACGGAATACCGGGCCGGTGTGGCGGGAATACCGCCCTGTTGCGCAAAAGCCGCGATATCCGCCCCCGTGACGGACACGCCCCCCGAAGCTCACTTTGGCGAGTCTTGTCTCTTTATTCCACGCGAAGGGTTTCCATCCCATGAACCGCCGTCTTGCCTGCCCGTTCTGGACGGGCGTCCTTCTCGCGGTCGTTCTTGCCGCTCTTGCCGTGTCTTCCCCGGCGCGGGCCCAGAACGCCCCGGCCGAGGTGGTTGGCCATTTCCACGACGCCTTGCTCTCGGTCATGCGCGATGCCCAGGCCCTCGGGCCCGAGGGCCGGCGCGCCCGCCTGGACGGCCCCGTGCGCGCCACCTTCGACTTCGCGCGCATGGCCCGCGTGGTGGCCGGCCGCGCCGCCCGCGAGGCCTCCCCCGAGCAGCAGGCCCGCTACATCGAAGCCTTCGCCCGCTTCAGCGTCGCCACCTACGCGGCGCGTTTCACCGGCTGGTCCGGACAGCGCTTTGAAACCCTGGGCACCGACCCCGGCCCGCAAGGGACCACCTTGGTCCGAACCCGCCTGGTTCAGCCCAGCGGAGAGCCGATCGCGCTTACCTACGTGACGGAAACCGCCCCGGATCAGCCCGCGCGGGTGATTGATGTTCTGATGCAAGGGTCGATCAGCGAGCTTGCGGTGCGCCGTTCGGAATACGCCGCCACCTTGACCCAGGGAGGCCTCGACGCGCTCAGCGCGGCCCTGGAAACCCAGGCCACCACCTTGCTGGCCCCCGCCCGATGACCCCCCGGGGGCAGGGCCGCGCCCCTGCCCCCGCCCCCGAGGAACCGGCTCAGGTCTCGCGGCGGCGCGCCCGGGGCCGGTCGGGCCACGCCACCATCACCGCCGGCAACACCCCCAACGTGCACACCAGGCTGAACGACAGCGCGAGCGTCAGCAAAACGCCCATGCTGGCCGTGCCCGGATGCGCCGACAAGGCCAGCGAGCCAAAGGACGCCACGGTGGTCAGGGCGCTGAACACCACGGCGCGGGGCGTGCTGGACTCCAGGACCTGGGTCATGGCGCCCGCCTCGCGCGCGCGTCCCACCACGTGGATGGCCCCCGCCACCCCCAGCCCCACCAGCAAGGGCAGCACGATCACGTTGGCGAGGTTCAGCGCCTGCCCCAGCAACTCGGCCGCCGCCCCGGTCAGCACCCCGGCCAGCAGCACGGGCGCGAACACCAGGACAAGAGCCTTGAGACGGGGCACCATCGCCAGCAGCATCGCGCTGACCAGCACCAGGGCAATCACCGCCGCCTCGGTGAAGGCCGAAAGCATGGTGGCGGCCGCCTCGACAATGGTGATCGGCGCGCCGGTGGCATGCGGCGCCACGCCGCGCACCGCGTCCACGAAGGCCGCGCGGGCCTTGGCGTCGCGCAGGTCGGCGGCCGGGAACACTTCCAGGCGCAGCACGCCGCCCTCGCCCTCGTAACGCTGGCGCAAGACCGCCGGGACGTCGTCCAGCCCGACCGGCCGGGCGTCGAGCCCGTCGCGCAGGCGGGCCAGCACCGGCACCAGCCCCCCCATCAGCCCCTGGTCCAGCCGCGCGAGGGTCGCGGGGTCGTCGGGCTGGGCGGCCAGGGCCTGGGCCAGGCGGCCGGCGGCCACCCCCACCGCGCCCGCGTCGGCGCGCGCGCTGGTTTGCGTGAGCAGCGCGATCAGCCGGGCCCGGGCCTGGGCCAGGGCATCCCCGTCGGGGGCCGGTCCCCTGGGCCCGGCCAGGGTCGGGCCCAGCACCGCCGCCAGATCGGCGATCACGTCTTGCTTGTCGTCCTGGTCGGCGGGGATCAGCGCGGGCAGGCTGGCGACGCCCTTGACCTCGGGCAGGGCGCGCAGGGCCTCGCCCAGGCGCCGGGCCTCGGCCGGATCGGCGGCCAGCACGTTGACGGCGTAAGGGTCCACCCCGGGCTCGGCCATGACATCGAACAAGGTGGAAACCGATTCGGTCGCCGGGTCCTTCAGGTTCAAGGGGTCGGCATCAAAGCGCAGATGCAAGGCCACGCCCACGGCCAGCCCCGCCAGCACGGCGGTGATCCCCAGCACCACCCGGGGATGGCGCTCGGGCACGCGGCCCAGCCCGACCAGGGGCCCGGCGCCCAGCGGCCGCACCCGCGCCGGCCACAAGGTGAGGAAGGCCGGCAGCACGCTCAGGTTCAAGAGGAGCGCGATCCCCATGCCCGCCCCCGAGATCAGGCCCAACTGGGCAAGCCCCAGGTAGTCGGTGGGCAGGAAGGCCAGGAAGGCCAGGGTGGCGGCCAGCGCCGACAGCACCAGCGACGGCCCCGTGCCCCGGGCGGCCTCGATCAGGGCCTGGGCGTTGGCCGTGCCGGCCGCGACCAGTTCCCGATAGCGCAGGCCGTAATGTAGGCCGAAATCCACCGACAGGCCGATGAACAGCACGGCAAAGGCCACCGAAATCAGGTTCAGCGTGCCCACGGCCACGGCGGCGAAGCCGGCGGTCAGCACCAGCCCGGCGAGCAAGGCGCTCAACGTGGCGCCGATCAGCACGCCCGAGCGCAGCCCGATGACCAGAAGCAGGGCCACGACCCCCAGGGACACCAGGTTGGCCAGGCCCATGCTGGAGCGCACCGTGCCCAGCTCTTCCTGGGCCAGGGCGGCGCCCCCGGTCAGACGGACGCGAAAGCCGGCCTCGGGGGTCAGTCCCTGGGCGCGGGCGGCCTCGCGCACCGCCGCCATGGCCTGCCCGGCCGGCGACAGCGACCCGTGATCAAGCACCGGCCGCACCACGATCAGGCGCCGGCCCGGGGTGCCGGCAGTGTTCCCGCGCACCGCCAGGACACTCGACCAGTCCAGGCCCGGACCTTGCGCCTGGGCGGCCGTGGGCACGACATCGGCCAGGCGATCGAGCACCGGGGCCAGCATTTGGGGTGGCGCCATGCCGGCGGCCTGCGCCTGTGGCCCCAGGGCCAGATCCAGGGCATCGGCCAGCCCGCGCAGCGAGGGATCGTGCCACAGCCCGCCCAGCAGGGGCTGGGCCCGGATCAACGAATCGGAAAGGGCTTCCAGGCGATCAAGCGGCAGGTAGAGAAGGCCGTTTTGCCGGAAGAAGGGCAGGCCGGCCACGTCCTGGACGCTGGCGATCACGTCCGGGCGCCCGGCCAGGGCCGCGACCAGATCCTGGGCGGCCGTGTCGATCCGGTTGGGGTCGAGGCTGTCGAGCACCACCAGGATTTCGTCGCCCTGGGTCGGGAACGCCGCCTTGTAGCGGGCCAGATCCTGCTGAAACGGCAGGTCGGGCGACAGCATGGCCGAGGTATCGGTGCGAATGCCCAGGTGGGTGGCGATCGCCCCGCCCGACAGCGCCATCACGACCACCAGGCCCGCCAGGACCAGGCGCGGCCGGCGCATCACCGCCCCGATCCACGCCACGCACGCCCGGACCAGGGCGCGTTCCAGGCGAGAGGAAGGGCCGGCAGGCGAAGGGGGAACAGGGGCGGGCTCGACGGAACCGGAAACCGGAGGAACAACACCGGCGGAAGGCTTCATGGGCATCTCCGAGGGGAACGCACCAACGCGGCCCGTCCGGCTGGACGGCCCGCGCGAAAGCGCCGGTTATAGCCCAGGGAGGGGGGCTCTCACCACCCACGGGATACGGAAAAAACCTCAGCGTCGGATGGAAAGCGACGCGCCGGGCGGGCTCGTGCCCGGGGAAGCCGCGCCCCGGGGAGCGGCTCCGGCGGACGGCGTGACCGGCCCGGGGAAGGTATCCAAAAGCGCCCGGGCCAGCGGCGCCAGCGCGCCCATCAGATCGGGGGAGGGATCGGTCATCGTGGCCCGGCCCTGGTAGACGGTGCGGTTGTCGGCGGTGATGGTCACGGCCAGGGTTTTGGGGATCGCCCCGCCCGGGGCCGGCGCGGCCGCCTGCTGGGCGTGACCGCCGCCCAGCACCTGCGGCCCCGGGGCCTGCCAGCTGAAGCCATAGATCAACCCGGCCTCGGCCGTCGCGCCCCCGCCCATCGTGGCCTCGACCCCGACCCGCCACGCGGCATGCGCCGCCGTTCCGCCCACGGTGCGCCGGTGGCCCAGCCGCTCCAGGTACGCGGCAACCAGATTGGCGGCGGCGCGGAAGGCCGGATCGGCGGCCTGGGCCTGGCTGGCGGGCACGATGGCGAACGTGGTGGGGGGCGGCGTGGCCGGCAACACATGAGAACGGCTGACCTCGATCGGCCCCGGCGCGACCTCGCTGTCCGCGCACGCCGCCAGGGCCAAGGCCGTGCCCAGGGCCAGCAACACCAGGCCCCGCCGGGAGTGTCCCCGGCCGGCACCGGATCGCGAACAAAAAGACCGTGGTGGCATGGCCAGCCTCCCCTTCAGGTGAGCCGCGCCCGTGCCCGAACGCGGACAACGAGCCCACGCAGCATACGCCATTGCGCCGTGTCGTGTCCCCCCCCCTGCCCCCGCGCCGGCCGTCCGCGCGCCACGAGGCATGATGTCCGGGAGTGCCCCTTGAAGACCGGCATGGAGACCCTTGCCTGGATAAAACACTTAAAACGAGATAAAAACAGGGACGCCAACGCGTCTGCCCCTGGTGGAATGGCAAGGGCCGCGCCGGATCCTCGCCAGCCCTGTCTCCTTGCGGTTCGAGCGTTGGCACCGATCCGCTTCGGGAACGTCGCGCCCCTGATCCACGAGAGACCGCCATGTCCGCCTTGTATACCCTGGCTTTCCTGGGAACGATCCCGCCCGGCGTGGAAACGGCCCTGCGGAACACCCTGGCGCAGGCCCTGGCCTCCTTTGGGCTGGCACTCGACCGCGACGTCGAGGTGGCCCCCCTTGAGGCCTTGTTGAAAATCCCGGGCTCGCGGGCCAGGGCGGCCTTGTATTTCGGCGCACCGGGAGCGGTGGACTCCCCCGCTCTTTCCACTCTCATCGGCCAGTACGTTCCGATGATCCCCGTGGTTTCCCGCCTCGACGCCTTCCAAGACGAGATTCCCCCCAGCCTGCGCCATCTGAACGGCATGGCCCTTGGAACCGACCCCGACTACGTCCCCCTCGGGATGGCTCTTCTGGAATGCGTGGGCCTGTTGCCTCGCCAGCGTCGGATTTTTCTCAGTTATCGACGCAATGAAGCCGGACTCGCCGCGCTTCAGCTGTATGAAAATCTGTGCAGTCGCAAATTCGACGTTTTCCTGGATACCCACGACATTCTTCCGGGTCAGGATTTTCAAGAAACTCTTTGGCACCGGCTGCGCGATTGCGACGTTCTCGTCATGCTGCATACGCCTACGTATTTTGGGAGCCCGTGGACAAGGCAGGAGTTCCATCGCGCCCTGGCCCGGCAGGTCTCGATCCTGCGCCTCGGATGGCCCGGTTCGCTGGCGGATCGACGCACGGCCCTGGCCCACTCGATCGACCTGGACGCTGAAGAAATCGAACCGGATGGCAGACTGTCGCTCCCGACCGTCGAAAAAATCTGGTTAAAGGTCGAAAGCCTGCGTAGTGCCAGCCTGGCGCTGCGCCATGCCTCCCTGGCCGGGGCCGTGACCGAGCAGGTCACCCGCATCGGGGGGAGCGTCGAGGGGATTGGCGCCCACCGCTCCATGGCCCTGACCCTTCCCAGAGGAAAGAAGATGACCGCGTTCACCTGTCTTGGGGTTCCCTCGGCCGAGATCATGCATGATCATGTGTTGATCGGAGACAAAAATGCCCCCCTGGCCCTGGTGTATGACGCCCAGGGGTATTCCGATCGCCTGAACACCCATTTGACTTGGTTGGGGCGGCAGATCACGGACATCACCAGCTACCCCGTGCATAACATTGGCTGGGGACTCGCCGCGCTGGAGGACTCATGAACGCCATCTTCCTGTCGGCCAGCGTGCCCGTGCCCGGACGCGGGGACTACGCCAAGACAGCCAACCCCACCTTGATCCAGTTCGCCGTCTCGGCCCTGGTCCGCGTGGTTTTGGGGCGGCGACTGCTGGTTTGGGGAGGGCATCCGGCCATCACCCCCATGGTGCGGGCGGCGGCCGAGGATCTGAACGTCACCCTGGGCCACTGGGTCCGGCTCTACCAAAGCCGTTTTTTTGACGGCCTCTATCCCGACGACAACGCGGCGTTTCCCGACGTGGTACCTGTGGAGGCCGTGCCCGATGACCGGGACGCCAGCCTTGAAGTCCTGCGCCGCCGGATGATCGGGGATCACGCCTTTTCGGCTGCGGTCGTGATCGGTGGCATGGACGGGGCCGAGCGCGAAGCCGGGTTGTTCGCGGCGATGCACCCCACCGCCCTCCTGCTTCCGGTGGCGTCCACCGGCGGCGCGGCCTTGAAGCTCCACCAGCGCCTCACCCCCGACGATGCCGAGACGGCCTTTTCGGTAAGCTACATCGAGTTATTCGCCAACCGGCTTGGCATTGACCCCGCGGGGCCGCGCGCCCCGAAGGACAGCTCCCCCGCTCCTTCGCGGCCCCCAAGCCCCTTCGCCTTGGGGTAGGCGCGTCCCGGGAACCAGGCCCCCGGCGCGCGCGGGCCCTTACGAGGCCGGTTCCAGCTCGGCGCGCACCTGCTGGCGCAGGGCATCCAGGGGGATCGGGCCGCCCGGACGGTCCACGTGCCAGAAGGTCCAGCCGTTGCACGCGGGCGCGCCTTGCACCGCCGCCCCGACCTGATGAATCGAACCCTTGTGCTGGCCCCGGACCGAGGTCGCGACCAAGGTGCCGTCGGCGCGCACCCGGGCCGTCCAGCGCCGGCCGGCGTCGCGCAGCACCGCGCCCGGCTCCAGAAGGCCGCGTTCGATCACCGTGCCAAAGGGAATGCGCGGCTCGCTGCGCTTCGAGGGCGTGCGCAGCAGGTCCGGATCGGCCACCGGCTCCACCGCGTTGATGCGGGCTTGCGCCGCCTTGATGTAGCGCTCCTCGCGTTCGATCCCCAGCCAGCGCCGGCCCAGGCGCCGGGCCACCGCCGCCGTGGTGCCCGTGCCCAGGAACGGGTCCAGCACCACGTCCCCGGGCCGGGTCGACGACAAGATCACGCGATACAGCAGGCTTTCGGGCTTCTGGGTCGCGTGGACCTTCTGCCCCTCGTCATCGCGCAGACGCTCGGTGCCGGTGCACAAGGGCAGCGTCCAGTCGCTGCGCATCTGCGTGCCCTCGTTGAGGTTCTTCATCGCCTCGTAATTGAAGGTGTACTTCGCGTCGGGCGATTTCGAGCACCAGATCAAGGTTTCGTGCGCGTTGGTGAACCGGGTGCCCCGGAAATTGGGCATCGGGTTGGACTTGCGCCAAATCACATCGTTCAGCACCCAGAAGCCCAGGTCCTGCAACGTCGCGCCGACGCGAAAAATGTTGTGGTAACTACCGATCACCCACAGCGTGCCATCCTCCTTCAGCACCCGCCGGGCCTCGGACAACCAGTCGTGCGTGAAGGCGGCGTAGGCTTGGGGACTGTCGAAACGGTCCCAGTCGTCATCCACCCCGTCCACCCGGCTGTTGTCCGGGCGGTGCAGGTCGCCTCCCAACATGAGGTTGTAGGGAGGATCCGCGAAAATGAGATCAATGGATCCGGCGGGGAGCGTCCGCATCGTTTCGATGCAGTCACCCTGGAGGATTCGGTTGCAGAGGAGT
Organism: Pararhodospirillum oryzae; assembly: GCF_007992075.1. Lineage (GTDB taxonomy): Bacteria > Pseudomonadota > Alphaproteobacteria > Rhodospirillales > Rhodospirillaceae > Pararhodospirillum > Pararhodospirillum oryzae. Next base: position 15,997 of record NZ_BJZO01000015.1, on the reverse strand, counting down.
CCGTTCATCATACGAGCACTGTGGCAGCGTTCTGTTACCGGCGCATTAACAAATGGAATCAGGCGGTTGCGGCGCTACCTGCATAAATTACCTTAACTTGGGCCCTTCCCCCACGATCTGGGGCCTCCGCTTCGATTCGCCTACCGGATGTCGTGCCCTATTCCGCCAGAAAAATCCACAAGATCTTAACGCGACTCGGCCTCCGGTTAACATTTCCTCGCTTCCAGCTGGAATCACTCCAACCGGGACACGGCACTCCCTCTTCCAATTATCCTTTTTATTTCAATTGATTAGGCAGATTCCCCGGGCATTTTAACTCTCATGGCGATAGCCAATTCGCGTCGCGCATCCTTAAGTAATGCGCCCGTCCTTTTTCCAGGCTTCACGCGCGCCCCCGGCTTTTGCCCCCGGAAAAGAGCCCCCCGGGCCCCCGCGACCGCCCCCCGGCCGTGGGCCGCGAGCCCGCCGATCTCCCCGGGGAATCCTCCCCAGGTTGTTTTTTGGTCTCGTCCCGAGGCACGGCCCCAGGGGAGGGAACCGCGCTGGTCGGGGTGCTTGAGTTTCCCCCGCCAAGCCGTTACCCCCAGGGGCATGCCCTGTCCTCCTGCCTGAAGGGGTCCTCCCGTGAGCGATCGGAAGCCCGTGCCCGTGCCCGCCCAGCAGCTTCTCCCCCCCCTGCCCCTCGGACGCTTGAACGCGCTGTCGTGGGGACAGGCCAGCGCCGCCGTGGTGGGCGTCTGCGCGCTCTTGATGCTGTTCATCGACCATCCGCTGGCGCTCGCCCTGAAGGCCGGTGTTCCCCCTGGCCTGATGGCCGTGGGACACGCGCTTTCGACCATCGGCGAAGCCTCGTGGTGGTATCTCCTGGCCGGAGGGGGGATGGTCGTGTGCCTGGGCGCCGCCCACCGCGCGCGCGCGCGCGCCACGGAGCGCCTTTGGTTCCAGCGCGCGCGGGCCTTTGTTTTCCTGTTCGCCGTTCTGGTCTCGTCGGGACTGGTGGTCACGCTTCTGAAAGGCGTGATCGGACGAGCCCGGCCCCGGCTGCTGTTCGCCGACGGCACCACGGGGTTTTTCCCCTTTGCCTTCGCGTCGAACTACAACGCCTTTCCCTCGGGGCATTCCCAGGTCATCTGGGCGGCCATGGCCACCTTGGCCCTGTTCATGCCCCGCTGGCGGGTTGGTTTCCTGGGAGTCGCGCTCTTGGTTTCCCTCAGCCGGATTCTGGTCACCGCGCATTTCCTGAGCGACGTGGTCATGGGCGCCGCCCTCGGCCTGGGAACGGTGCTGATCGCGCGTCGCTTCGCCGAGGCTGGCGATCCGGCCCTGGGGGGCGGCCCGCTGCCCTGCTTCCTGCCCCGCGCCTGATCGCCCTTGCGCGGCCTGACCTCGAAGGAACGCGGGGCCCGTTGCCCCGCTTCCCGTCCCCGGGCGGGTTCGGGGGCGCGTGCGGTCAGACCTCGACCGGAACCGGATCGCGAAAGGCCGGGTGCACCCCGTTGCCCTCGGGGTTCAGGCGCTTCAGCAAGGCCTCGAACGCCGCGGCCGGCACCGGCCGGCTGTACAAGAACCCCTGGCCCTGGTGACAGCCCAAGGTGCGCAGGAACGTGACCTGCTCGTTGGTTTCCACCCCTTCCGCGACCAGGCGCAGCCGCAGCGCCGACGCCATGCTGGCGATGGCGCGGGTGATGGCCATGTCGTCGGCGTTGTTGGGCAGATCGACCACGAACGAGCGATCGATCTTTATGTAATCAATGGGAAAGCGCTTGAGATAGCCGAACGACGAATACCCGGTGCCGAAGTCATCAATCGACAAGGTGATTCCCAGGGATTTCAGCCGCTTCAACACCCGTACCGCCTGATCCCCATCCTCGACCAGCATGCTTTCGGTCAATTCCAGGTCCAGCATCGCCGGATCCAGCGCGGTTTCGTCCAGGATCGCGCGCACCTTTTCGGCCAGGTCCGGATCGTTGAACTGACGGGCCGACAGGTTCACGCCCATGCGCAAGGCCGGAAGCCCGCCTTGCTGCCAGGTGGCCGCCTGGGCGCACGCCTGGCGCAGCACCCATTCCCCGATCGGCTGCACCAGGCCGGTTTCCTCGGCCACCGGCACGAACTCCACCGGCGAGACCTTGCCAATGTCGCGGCCATCCCAGCGCAACAGGGCCTCGGCCCCCAGCACCTCGCCCGAGACCAGATCGACCTTGGGCTGGAAGTGCACCTCGAACTCGTCGCGCTCCAGGGCCCGGCGCAGGCCGGTTTCGATATGCAAGCGGCGCACCGCGTCCGCCGACAGCTTGGGGGTATAAAACATCACCGAGCTGCATTTCTGGCGCTTGGCATGGTGCAAGGCGGTATCGACATTGCGCAGCAAGGTGGAAACGTCGTCGCCGTCGTCGGGGAAGCGGGCAGCCCCCACCGACACGGAGGTGAACACCTCGCGCCCGCCGATGTCATACGGACGCACCAGATCCGTCATCAAAGCCTCGGCCCGCTGGCGCACGGCTTCACTGTCCGCGCCTTCGCCCAGGAACACGGTGAACTCGTCGCCCCCCAGGTGGGCCAGCATGTCGTCATCGAGCGGGCGCAGGTGCTTTTCCAAGCGGTCGGCCATGGCCCGGATCACCTGATCGCCCATGACATGGCCCATGGTGTCGTTAATCTTCTTGAAGTGGTCGATGTCCACGAACAAGACGGCAAACCCCAAGGGACCATCCGGGGTCAGGGCCCGCGATCGCGCCTTTTCCAGGTGCTCGCGCAGCAAAACACGGTTGGGCAGGCCGGTCAGGGGATCGCGGGTCGCCAGGGTCACCAGTTGCTCTTCGTGTTCCTTGCGCTCGGTAATATCGCGGATGACCCCCACGAAACGGCGCCGTCCTTCCTGCGCGACCACCGACAAGGCCAGCTCGATCGGAAATTCCGAGCCATCGAGGCGCCGCGCGCGCAGCTCCCGACCGATGCCGATGACGCGCGACTGTCCCGTTTTCAGGTAAGTCCGCATGTGCTGGTCGTGGGCGCGCGCCTCGCGGGCCGGCATCAAAAGGGTGATCGAGCGGCCAATGATCTCTTCGGCCCCCACGCCGAACAGCCGTTCCGCCGCCTTGTTGAAGCGTTCGATCCGGCCGGCCTCGTCGGTCACCACCAGGGCGTCCACCATGGTGTCGGTGACCGCGCGCAAGAACGCGGCCTGGCGGTCGGCCTCGCGGTGGGCCCGCGCCCGTTCGGACACGTCGCGGGCCACGAACAGAACGCTTCCCGATCCCGCCTGATCCGATCCGCCGTAGGGCGACACGCTCATCAGCACCTCGATGTCGGTGCCGTCGGCGCGCATCAGGCGCCCGGGCAGGGGCCGGCGCGCCCGCACCGGACCGCCCAGCAACGCCACCAGATCGCCCAGGGTGTCGGGAGGAACCAGCAGATCGACCGGCCGCCCGATCAACGCGGTGGGGCTGACGCCCAGCAAGGAAGCCCCGGCCGGGTTCACGTGCACCACCCGGCCGTCGCGCACCACGCAGGCCAGATCCGGGGCCATGTCGATGACCACCGCGCCGTCAAGGTCGGTCTCCAGACCGGGCAGGTCCAGCGCCGACAAGCCCCGTAGCGGTTCTTCCAGCGACGCGGCGGCCTGGTCGATCAGCCGGGCATAGCCAATCCGCCGCCCGGCGTTGTCCTCGTGCTCGATCAGGTGGGCGTAGCCGACAATGGTGGTCAGGGCGGTGCGCACGTCGTGTTCCAGGCCGGTCAGCTGCCGGCGGGTGCGCTCGCCATTCTCCTGCAAGGTTTCAAGCGCGGCGCGCAGCGCGGCCCGGCGCACCACCCGGTGCAAGGTGTCGTGGGTCACGCTGGCCCGGGGCAGGCATTCATAGGCGCCCAGGTCAATCAAGGCCTCGACATGGTCTTCCTGCCCCTCGCCCGCCAGGGCGATCACCGCCGTCCGGGTGGCCGTCGCCGCCGCCATCACCAGGCGCAGGCTGGCGGGATCGTGGTGTCCGGAACAATCAAGATCGATCACCGCCACCTGATGGTTTCCCTGACGCAGGGCCGCCACGCCCGCCGCCACGGTGTCCACGGTGGTCAAAACGATCCCCCAGCCGTCGGCATCAGCCTGAAACGACGATACCGCGTCTCCAGGGGCTGTCTGGTTTTCGATCAATAATACCTTGAGCATCGAGCCTCTCGCTCACGCCACACTTCCCTCTGCCTTTCACCCCGAAAGCCCCCTATTCGTTGTGCGGCATCAGTGATGATACCCTTTTCCGTGCACGATGGGTATCCACGTTTATGTCGGAAAGGGGTCGTTCATGGTGTTCGATATCGCGTTTTTGAATAGGTTCTCCGGTGAGGAGAAGCACTCGCCTGAATGCCGAAGAAAAACGCCCTCTCCCCCGGGTCGGATTCATCCGACCCCGTACCCGTTTTTCGGGCGGCGCAGCCGTTCATTACGAATCACAAAGTATATATTTATATCCTAAATGGTGTAATCGATCCGAGAACCTCACAAATCGAGGCCCCCGGATCGTCCGGATTTCTAGGCGCGACGCCAGGTCGTGCCCCCGGGCCCGTCCTCCAGCACGATTCCCTCGGCGGCGAGGGCGTCGCGAATCGCATCGGCCGCGGCGAAGTCGCGGGCAGCCCGGGCCGCCTTGCGCGCCTGGATGCGTTCCTCGACCCGGGCGGCCAGGTCGGCGTCGTCCGCCGAGTCGCCCGCCCGCCACGCGGCCGGATCCTGGCCCAGCAGGCCCAAAAGCGCGCCCGCCGCCAGGATCCGGCCCTTGAGCCGGCTTTGATCCTCCGGTGTTTCCGCCTTGTTGAGGGCACCGACCAGGGCGTGCAGCTCGGTCAGCGCGCGCGGCGTGTTGAGATCGTCGCACAGGGCCGCCAGCACGCCCTCGGGCACCGGGGCGGCTTCATCGGCCGGAACATCCGCGACCCGGCCAAGCGCGGCATAGAACCGGTCGAGGGTCCGGCGGGCCTGGTCCAGCCCGGCGTCGGTCCAGTCCAGGGGCTGGCGGTAGTGGGTGGACAGCAGCCCCAGGCGCACGGCCTCGCCCGGCGCGCGGGCCAGCAGATCCTGAACGGTGAGGAAGTTGCCCAGCGACTTGGACATCTTTTCGCCGTTCACCATCAGGTAGCCGTTGTGCATCCACACCCGGGCAAAGGTGCCGGGCCCGTTGGCGCACACGCTTTGGGCGATCTCGTTTTCGTGGTGAGGGAAAACCAGATCCAGGCCGCCGCCGTGGATGTCGAAACTTTCGCCCAGGTAACGGGCGCTCATGGCCGAGCACTCGATGTGCCAGCCGGGCCGCCCCCGCCCCCAGGGGCTATCCCACCCGGGCAAGGTGTCGTCGGAGGGCTTCCACAGCACGAAATCGGCCGGATCGCGCTTGTAGGGGGCCACCTCGACCCGCGCGCCCGCGATCATGTCGTCGCGCGAACGCCGCGACAGCCGCCCGTACTCGGGCATCGAGGGCACGCTGAACAGCACATGCCCCTCGGCCTCGTAGGCGTGGCCCCGGTCGATCAGCCGCGCGATCAGGCGCTGCATGTCCTGGATATGGCGGGTGGCGCGGGGTTCCTCGTCGGGAGGCAGGGCGCCCAGCGCGCTCATGTCGTCATGGAAATGCACGATGGTGCGCGCCGTGATCGCGTCGATCGGCTCGCCGGCCTCGCGGGCGCGGGCGTTGATCTTGTCGTCCACGTCGGTGATGTTGCGCACGTAGGTGACGCGCGGATACAAACGACGCAGCAGCCGGGTCAGCACGTCGAACACCACCACCGGACGGGCGTTGCCGATGTGGGCCCGGTCGTAGACCGTGGGCCCGCAGACATACAACCGCACGTGATCGGGCTCGATCGGCTCGAACGGGTCGCGCCGCCCGGTCAAGGTGTTGTGCAAGAAAAGCGAGGGGGCAACGGGAGCGTTCACGAACGGAACTCCTTCTGAACGATCGGCGCGAACAAAAGACAAAACGAGGGACGGACGGACCGTCAGGCTTTTTCGCCCGCGAGACGCGCCAGAACCCGCTCGCGGCCCATCAGGGGCAGCAAGGCGGCCATCTCGGGCCCGTGATCGAGCCCGGTCAGGGCCAGGCGCAAGGGCCGGAACAAGGCGCGCCCCCCCCGGCCGGTGGCGGCCTTCACGGCCCCGGTCCAGGCCTTCCAGGTTGTTTCATCCCAGGGCGCGGCCGGCAGGCAGGCCGCCGCCCGGGCCAGGAAATCCTCGTCCTCCGGTGCCCGGACCGGCTCGATCGTGCCGTCGATCACCGCGAGCCAGGCCGGCAGTTCGTCCAGGCGGGTCAGGTTGGCGTGCAAAACCGCCCAGTGCGCCTCGCTCACCGCGTAGCCGCGCGCGCGCACCTGGCTCCCGTCCAGGGCATGCACGACGCGGGTGCTGAGCCGGGCCAGGTCGGCGGGGTCCAGGCGCGGCTGGGCGCGGCCAAAGGCCTCCAGCCGGAAGGCGCGGGCGTGCGCGTCCCAATCCAGCGTCGGGTCGGGGGCGGTGCCCGAGCCCAGCGCGGCCATCAGGGCGACGATCGCGGCGGCTTCGATGCCCTCGTCGCGCAGATCGCCAATCGACAAGGCGCCGTCGCGCTTGGACAATGGCCCGCCATCGGGCCCCAGGACCAGGGGCAGGTGCGCCCACGCCGGCGGCCGCCCGCCCAGGGCCTGGGCGATCTGGATCTGCACCGCCGTGTTGACCACGTGATCCTCGCCCCGGATGACGTGGGTCACGCCGAAGTCCAGGTCATCGACCACCGAGGGCAGGGTATAAAGCAGCCCGCCATCCTCGCGCACCAGCACGGGGTCGGACAGGTGGGCGGCATGGGCGTGGCTGGGGCCGCGCACCAGGTCAACCCAGGTCACATCCCTGGCTTCCAGCAAAAAGCGCCAGTGCGGCCGCCGGCCCTCGGCTTCCAGCCGGGCGCGGTCGGCCTCGCTCAGGGCCAGGGCGGCGCGGTCGTAGACCGGGGGCTTGCCCCGGGCCAGCTGGCGCCGACGCTTGCCCTCCAGTTCCTCGGGCGTTTCGTAGCACGGGTACAAGCGCCCGGCGGCGCGCAGGGTTTCCAGGGCCTCGGCATGGCGCGCCGCGCGGGCCTTCTGGCTTTCCTCGCGCACCCAGGTCAGGCCCAGCCAGGTCAGATCCTCGCGAATGGCCTGGGCGAAGGCCTCGGTGCCCCGGGCCTCGTCGGTATCGTCCATGCGCAAGATCAAGGAACCGCCATGGGCGCGGGCATACAGGGCATTGAGCACGGCAATGCGCGCGTTGCCCAGGTGCAGGCGGCCGGTCGGGCTGGGAGCAAAGCGGACCACCACCGCCCCCGCCGGATCACGCGGGGACGGGGGAAACTCGGTAGCCGAAGAATCGGCCAAAGGGCTAGACGACGCCATGGAAGCCTTCATCCGGGATAGGCATTGGTAATGGGATAGCGGCGATCGCGACCAAAGGCCAAGGCGGTGATCTTGACCCCGGGCGGCGCTTGCCGGCGCTTGTACTCGGCGCGGCCCAGCAAGGTCCAGACCCGTTCGACCAGGGCGCGGGGCAGGCCGCTGCGCCGGGTGGCCTCGGCCACGCCGCATTGCTCCTCGATCAGAAGCTGCAACACGGCGTCAAGCTGGCTGTAGGGGGGCAAGCTGTCCTCGTCCTTCTGGTCGGGACGCAGCTCGGCGCTGGGCGGCTTGGTGATCACGCGATCGGGCATCACCGGCCCCATCGGCCCCAGGGCGCCATGCGGGCGGTGGGCGTTGCGCCAGCGCGACAGGGCAAACACCGAGGTTTTGTACACGTCCTTCAAAATGGCGAAGCCGCCGCACATGTCGCCGTACAAGGTGGCGTAGCCCACGCTCATTTCCGACTTGTTGCCGGTGGACAGCACCATGGGGCCCAGCTTGTTGGACAGCGCCATCAAGGTCACGCCCCGGGCCCGCGACTGGATGTTTTCTTCCGTGAGGTCGGGCGCGCGCGCGCCAAAGGACGGGGCCAGCATGGTGGAAAACGCGGCCATGGCCGGACCGATGTCGATGGTGTCCAGGCTCACGCCCAGCAGGCGGGCGCACTGCTCCGCGTCCTCCAGGCTTTCGACGCTGGTGTAGGGGCTGGGCATCATCACGGCGTGCACCCGCTCCGCCCCCAGGGCATCGGCGGCCAGCGCGGCCGACAAGGCGGAATCGATGCCCCCCGACAGGCCCAGCAGAACCCCGGGGAAGCCGTTCTTGTCCACGTAATCGCGCAGGCCCACCATCAGGGCCTGATAGATTTCCTCCCAGCGCCCCGGGGCGGCGGGCGGGGTTTGCGGCTGGCAGGTCCAGCGGCCCGAGGGCGCGCGGGTCCAGTCGGTGATCACCACCGACTCCTTCCAGGCCGGGGCGCCGGCCACGACCTCGCCCGTGGCATCGAGCACGAACGAGGCGCCATCGAACACCAGTTCGTCCTGGCCGCCCACCTGATTGACGTAGAGCAAGGGCAGGCCGGTTTCGGCCACGCGGGCCTGCGCGACCGCGAGACGCTGGGGAGCCTTGCCCAGGTCGTAGGGCGAGCCATTGGGCACCACGAGAAGATCGGCGCCCGCCCGGGCCAGGGCGTCGGCGGAATCGGAAAACCAAAGATCCTCGCAGATCATCACCCCCAGGCTGATCCCGCGAAACGACAGGGGCCGGGGCAACGGACCGGGTTCGAACACCCGGATTTCGTCGAACACGCCGTAATTGGGCAGCCGGTGCTTCAAGGTCACGGCCTGGATCCGGCCTTGGTCAAGGAGCACGGCGGCGTTGGCGCGGCCGCCGTCGGTGCGCCACGGCGTGCCAACCAGCAGCGCCGGCCCGCCGTCGGCGGTGACGGCGGCCAGGGCATCGACGGCGGCGCGGGTGGCCTCAAGCACCGAGGCGCGCAGCACCAGGTCCTCGGGCGGGTAGCCAATCAGGCCGAGTTCGGTTCCCACCATGAGATCGGCGCCCTGGGCGGCGGCCTGGGCGCGGGCGGCTTGCACGCGGCGCACGTTGCCCTCGATGTCGCCAACCGTGGGGTTGGCCTGGTGCAAGGCGATGCGAAGTCGATCAGTCATGGGGCGTCCCTGGTAGCGGAACCGGTCAACGCGCCCGCCTTCGGGAGGGGACGCCTTGATGCGAGGAACGGGCGCGCAAGCCCGTCAAAGGGAAGGCAGGCTACGGTTTGGGGGGGCAAAGCGTCAAGGCGCCCCAACAGACCCGCGTTCCTTGATTGAAAACGCGCCGGCCTTGGCAAGCCAGGCCGGCGCGCGTGCCGTGAAGGGCCGGGTGTCAAACGCGGGGGGCCTTCGAAAGGCCCCCCGCCCGCGCGATCAGGCCGCCGGGGTGTCGTCGGCCTTGTCCTTTTCCGGCCACACGAACGAAGCCACGATGCCCGCGCCCAGGGTCCCCAGCACGATCAGCAGGCTGACGGTGGGATCGATGTGCAGGAAGGTCCAGCCAAAGGCGTGTTCGCCCGCCTGGATGGTGAGCTTGAAGGCGATGAAGAACAGCAGCGCGATCACCGCCTTGTCCAGATGGACCAGGTAGCGGGTCAGGGCCGCCAGCACGAAGTAGAGCGAGCGCAGGCCCAGGACGGCGAAGATCATGGCGGCGTAGACCAGGAGCGGCTCCTGGGTGACGGCGATCACCGCCGGCACCGAGTCGAACGCGAACATCACGTCCGAGGTTTCAATGGCGATCAGACACAGGAAGGCCGGGGTGGCGAACAGGGCGGCCGAACCGGTCAACGAGATGGTGGGGTCGGCCTTTTCCAGATCCTTGGCCAGGGCGCGGGGGATGAAGAAGCGGTCGGCGTGCATGCGCGGGAAAACCGGCATGACCTTGCGGGTGAGACGCACCGACCAGTGATCCGAATAGTCGTGGATGTCCTCGTCGGCATCCTTGGTGGTCAGCATCTTCCAGCCGGTCCAGGCCACGATGGCGGCGAAAATGAAGCCCACCCACGGCGCCAGGCTGTAAAGCCCCGTGCCGGCCGCGACGAAGATGGCGCGGAAGACCAGGGCTCCGATGATGCCCCAGTACAAGATGCGGTGCTGAAGCCCGCCCTTGATGCCAAACGACGCGAAAATGGCCATGAAGACCATCAGGTTGTCGATCGACAGGGATTTTTCAAGCGCGTACCCGGCCAGGTACAGATCAGCCCATTCCTTTTCGAACCGGACCCACAGATAAACGTAAAAGGCCAGGGCCAGGCCCACCCAGAACACCGACCACAGGCCAGCGTCCTTCAAGGTAATGGCCTTGTGTTCGCGGTGGGCGAACAGGTCCATGAAGATGGAAAAGGCGATGGCACCAAAAAAGATAATCAGGGTTTCCAGGGGAAAGCCGAAATGATGGTCCATGGAAGATCTCGGGTTATGGGACGGGAAAGGCCTGGGGACACCTTGGAGTGTGTTGAACGTGTGTCCCGTTGTGCCCTGACGTGGGGAGTCTTTAGGACAGGCGCAAGCATGACGAAAGGGCCGGGCTTGCGCCCGACCCTTTCCATTAAAAAAACCGCACGGGCCTACAGGCCAAAATCGGCGGGATTGAGGCCCAGTTCCGACGCCATGCGCGCGACAACCATCCGTTCGTCCTTGTCGAAGTCGCCGTCGGCGGCGCCAATGGCGCAACACACGCGGACCACCAGCTGAGCCTGGGGCTTGCCCTTGAATTTGCCCACGGCCTGCATGACTTCGCCGGTGCCGATGGTCGGGTCGAAGTCGAACTTCTCGACATACGACTGGAACATGCGGATCACGTCGCTTTGATCGAAGACCTTCAGTTGATCCGAGGTCTTCAGGAAGCCCATCATCTTCTGTTTTTCATCGGGCGTGATCGTGCCGTCGGCATAGGCCACCAGGACACACCCCGCCACCACGGCTTCCAGAAGATCCTTGGACTTGAACTTGGTGATCTCGGCATTCAGCGAATCACGGGCTTCCGTGACGTTGCGCTTCAGCCAGTCCGTGAACGACATCGTTCTTTCCTTTCACTTTGATCCGGCGACCCAGCGCATGCCCCAATGATAGTGGGCATCCATGTCGCGATGGTCGCGGAAATAGCGTTCTTCCTTGGTCAGGCGCAGGCGGCCGCCGTCGTTTTCCAGCAAGGCAATGGCGCACATGCCCTGACCACTCGCCGGGTTGTCCAGACGCACCTCGATCTCGGGCTGGCCGGGCATGCGCACCACGGCCACGCCATCGGCCGCCGCCCAGTTGGGCGCGCCTTCGTAGATGAAGGCGAAGACCAAAACCCGACGCAGCTGTGTCAGACGATTCCCGTTCACGCGCATGTTCTCGCCTTCGGCCAAGTCGCCCGTGCGATCGTCGCCGGCGTGGCGAATGAAGGGCGGCGCGTGATAGTCGCCCAGGTTGCCGCCCAGGGCCTGGATGCAGCCCTTCGAGCCGTCGGCGCCTTCCCACAGGCAGCCCAGATCCAGGTCGATGCCCGCGTTCTTGCCCAGAAGGCCGCCCAGGAATCCGCCCCGGCTTCCCCCCTGCGGGCGATGCCAGTTCAGATTGATGGTGATCTCGCCAAACCCGGCATCGGACTTCTTTTCCAGCGAAACCGACTGACCACGCTTTTCAAGCGTGACCTTGGTCAACGACACCGGCCGGGCGGGCGGCGGCGGCGGAGGCGGCGGCGGCGGAGGGGGCGGCGCGGCGGCGGCTTCGTCAGCCACGTCCACCCCATACTGCCGGGCCAGCGGCGCGAGGCCGCCCGCGTAGCCCTGGCCGACGGCGCGGATCTTCCACTGGCCGGCGCGGCGATAGACCCGCACCAAGGTGATGGCGGTTTCGCTCATGCCGGCGGTGGGCAGGGCGAAGCGCGCGACCTCCTCCTTGGTGTTCTTGTCCAAAAGACGGGCCCGCACCCCGGAAAGCGAGGCGAACGACTGCCCGCGCGCCTGGGCTTCGTGGATGGTCAGGCACACGTCGATCGACGCCACTTCGGGGGCCAGCGCCTGAAGGTTCAGATCAAACGCCTGGGGATCCCCTTCGGCCCCCTGGGGCAGGAAGGAAACGGCGCCATCGGGCGAGCGCGGCGCCCCGTAGAACACAAAGTGTTCATCCGAGGGCACCTTGCCCGCCTCGGTCACCAAAAAGGCCGACGCGTCGATCTCCATGCCCGCCGGCGTGCCTGGCATCCAGGCAACGGCCAGCACAAGATCGGTCACGGGTGGCAAGGCCGTGTTGGCCCCCGGCGTGAGCGTTACGCTCATCGGTCTGTTTCCTTCCCTTGGTCCCGGGTTACAGCGCGGCCTTGATGGCCGGCATCATGTCGTGGAAGGTCCGCCCGGTGGTCTTTTCCCCGATGGCATGAATCTTCCACTCGTTGTTGTGGCGATACACCTTGACCATGACCAGACCGGTATGGGATCCGGATTCCGACAGGACAAAGCGGGCCAGTTCCTGGCCGGAGGTTTCGTCAACCAGCCGGGCCGAGGCGTTGGCGATCTTGTCGAAGGTCTGGCCCTGGAACGAGTTGACGGTGAACACCAGTGCCTTGACCGTATCGGGCAGGGCCGCCAGATCCACGCGGATGACCTCGTCGTCGCCATCGCCGGCCCCGGTGCGATTATCGCCCGTGTGCACGATGGCGCCGTTCATGCCCTGGAGCTGACGAAACCAGATTTCGTCGACCAGGGCTCCGGACTGGTCGAACACCAGGCACGAGGCATCCAGGTCGATGTCGCCGGAACCGCCGCCCAGAAGGCCGCCCAGAAGGCCGCCCTTGCGCGCGACGTCCCAGCCCAGCCCCATGAACACCCGGCCCAGGCCCTGGCCTTCCTTCGACAGGCTGATCTTCTGACCCTTGGTCAGGGAAACGCTCATGCGTTTATTCTCCCTAGCCGATGTTCACGCCATAATTCGAAGCCAGAGGCCCGAGGCCACCGGCGAAGCCCTGACCGACCGCCTTGAACTTCCATTCGTCGTTATGGCGGTACAGCTCGCCAAAGATCATCGCGGTTTCGGTCGAGGCATCCTCGGAGAGGTCGTAGCGGGCCAGTTCCTTGCCGTCGGCCTTGTTGACCACGCGAATATAGGCGTTGGCCACCTGCCCGAAGTTCTGGCGGCGCGCCTCGGCTTCGTGAATGGTCACCGTGAAGGCGACCTTCTGCACATCGGCCGGCACCTTGTGGAGATCGACGAACACCACCTCGTCGTCGCCTTCGCCGGCACCGGTGCGGTTGTCACCCTGGTGCACGACCGAGCCATCGGACGAGGTCTTGTTGTTGTAGAAAATGAAGTCCGCGTCCGTGCGGACCTTGCCCGTGGCCCCCAGCAGGAAGGCAGAGGCGTCCAGGTCAAAGTCCGTGCCATCGGTGGCGCGGACATCCCAGCCCAGGCCAACGTCGATGGCGGTCAGGCCCGGCGCCTCCTTGCTGAGCGAGACATTGCCACCCTTGGACAGCGAAACGGCCATGGTTCTATTCTCCTTGTTCCCTTTGAGAGCCCGCGCCAGGGGCCATCCCCGGCACGGAACGGGCCCGCGATTTCGCCTTGTTACAAAGACGAGACGATCCAGCCATGAAAGTCCATCGCGAACCCGACACCACCCCGCCCCCGAACAATCACCCGGGGATTGGGCTGGCCCAGGAATTGGTTCGCATCGCGGCGTGTGTCAAGGCCTCTTTAAAAAGTTATGATCACGCCTCCCTGGACATCAAGGCGGTGTCCGTGCTTTCTATGGCCACGATCTCCTTCGAAAGGCCGAATAAAATGCGGGTGTGGTTCAACAAAGGACTGTCGAACACCTACGATGCGCTGAGACTGATGCGGGCCGAGGATCGGGACGGCCGCCTGACGCTGCGCACCACCGTGACCCGCTTTCCCACGGCGCTTTCGACGGTGGCCGACGAAATCGGCCCCGAACCCCGCTCGCTGTCCGACGACGCCTATGTGGCGTGGTGCCTGGAGGAATGCGCGCAAGCCCGGGTGGACGTGTTCATGCCCCAGCACCGGCGCGACCTGCTGGCCGAGGCGCGCGAATGCTTCGAGGCCCAGGGAACCCGGCTGTCGGTGATGGGCGATGGCGCCGCCCTGAAACGGGCCGAACAGAAGGATGCCCTCTACGAGGACCTGGCCGGCAGCCCCATCCCGGTGCCTGCGTGGCGCCGCTTTTGCACGCTGGACGAATTCGAGGCCGCCTGGGCCGATCTCGGCGGCGCGAACGCCCGCTTGTGCCTGAAGCCATGCGTGAGCGTGTACGGGGCCGGATTTCGCCGTCTGGAAACGGAAGGCAGCGAATACGGCCGCCTGCTGTCCGGCGCGACGGACCGCATCGGGGTGGACGCCTTTCGCTCGGCCCTGGCGGCGTCTCATCAACGCCGCCCCATGATGCTCATGACCTATCTTCCGGGCGTTGAACGCAGTGTCGATGTCCTGGCTCACGAGGGCAGCATCGTGTGCGCGGTTGCGCGCGTCAAGAAAGGAAACGTCCAGTTCCTGGAAACCACCGGCCCCTCGGTGACCCTCGCCGACACCCTGACCCGGCGCTACCACCTGCACGGCGTGTTCAACGTGCAAACCAAGGAAGGCAACGACGGCGTCCCCTATCTGCTGGAAATCAACAGCCGCATGTCGGGCGGCCTGCTGTATAGCTGCCAGTCGGGGGTGGTGTTTCCCTATTGGGCCGCCCTGCTGGCCGGCGGCCTCGCCACCCCGGCCGACGTGCCCCAGCCCCGGGCGGGCCTGTGCGTCGCCCCGGTGCAGGAGTGCCGCGTGGTGCCGGCTTAAGGCGCCCCGGGCTGAGCGCGCCCGTTCCCTTGGGCAACGCGGGGCTGGCGCCCCGGCCCCCCTTGGAGGCTCCGCCTCCAAACCTCCCCTTCGTTTTATCCATGACTCAATAAAGGGATCGAACCATCGCCCCGGATGGGGGCGGGCGATAGCCCGACGGCCAAAGGCCGGGGAAACGCCTCGGGTGTGACGCGATGGCGCTTCCGCCTTCAAATCCTTTTCCTGGGATTATCCTTGACGAACCCAGATCGTAGAGCCATTAGTGATACCACTCGCATGCGCCAGATGGCGCTTCCACTTGGCATCATCTGGAGCTTTTTGAATGGTGCAGCCATGACGTAGTGGAAAACCGTGGAAATGGGTTCGTGAAAAATCTGTATTTATTTAAAACTAATAATTATACAAAATCAATTTACGGCTTACCGATAAATCAATTCACTTATGAACGGGATAGAGACAGGATAAGAATATATGCCAAGAGATATAGACCGCATCGTAGATCAAATGCGGGAATCACCGAATAATGTGCGTTACGAAGACCTCAAAAAAGTTTGTAATTTTTATTTTGGTGTGCCACGCCAAGAAAAAACGAGCCACTGCGTGTTCAAGACACCATGGCAGGGTGATCCCCGAGTGAACATTCAACCGGGCAAAAATGGCAGGGCGAAACCCTATCAGGTCAAGCAAGTGCTTACCGCGATCGATAGAATCAAGGAAGACAATGATGGCAGTTGATCCCTACACCTATCGCGTGGGATGGTCGGCCGAGGATGAAGAATTTGTCGGGACGTGCGTCGAGTTTCCGAGCCTCTCCTGGCTCGACGAAAACGAAGACGAGGCCTTCCGCGGAATTCGTAAGCTCGTGCGGGAAACGGTGGCCGAAATGTCGGCCGCCAGTGAACCGATTCCAGAGCCGATCTCGTTACGGCGATATTCGGGGAAATTTCAGGTGCGGACGACACCAGAAATTCACCGTCGCTTGGCGATAGAAGCGAGTGAAGCCCGAGTTTCGCTCAATCGCTTAGTCAATAGCAAACTCTTGGGTTAGCACTCCCCTGCGTGTGACAGCGACGAGACCTGACAAAATAGACTATCCTGGTGTACCCGGCTGTTGATCATGCCGGAAGCAACGGGATAAGCCGCTTCATTGATTCATGAAAAAAGGGGTTCGGGGCATCGCCCCGGCCGGGTTCGGGCGGGAGCCCAACGGCCGAAGGCTGTAAAACCCAATCTCCCGGTCCCCACGATCGGCATAGGGGGCGGCCGTGAGGCCG
>NZ_BJZO01000014.1 GCF_007992075.1 Pararhodospirillum oryzae | reverse complement strand
CGCCCGGCGCTTGAGGGCCTCGAAAAAACCCCAGGGCAATCGGTTCACCCGATTGCCCTGGGAGCGCGGGGGGACAAGAAACGTTAACGTAAAGGAACGAAGGGTGATCCAGGGAGGCTTGAAAGCGCCTGCGCCTCGGGGTTCTTGATTCAATCAACAAGAGCCCAGACTGGAAGCCGGCACTTATGGGTAATACTTTGGGGGTGTCCTCTGGACAAGAGGGCAGTCCGGTGTCATATGCTCGCAAAGTGGGGCGTTCCCACCAAACAAAATCATGGGATATAGAGATCATGCGCAAGGGTAAACAGGCCGAGGTCCGGCCGTATACGAGCGACAACCCCGATCCCCTTGACAAGGAAGTCGGGCGGCGGTTGCGGTTGCGGCGGAAGCTTCTCGGAATGAGCCAGCAGCAGCTGGCGGACGCGGTGGGAATCACGTTCCAGCAGGTTCAGAAGTACGAACGGGGCGTCAACCGTCTGAGTGCCAGTCGTCTTTGGGATTTCGCGTCGATTCTTGGCGTTCCCGTGTCGTTCTTCTTCGAGGATCTGGACAGCGCCGACGTTGACCGCACGATTCCCCGTGCCCGCAAGGACGCGCTGGAAGCGGGCGATGACCTGCCGGCGGCCCAGGACCCGCTGGTGCGCACCGAAACCCTGGAACTGTGCTATTCGTTCTGGGCGGCGTCGCCTCGGGTGCGCAAGAACTTCCTGGAATTCCTGAAGACCTGCGCCACCTTGGAAGCCCCGGGCACGGCGGCGGCGCGCGCGGCGGCCCAGGAAGAGACCACTCCCGTGGCGCTCGGCGACGCCGACGCCGAGTCGATCTATCCCACGTCGCACTGACACGCCTCGCAAGAGGTCTGTTCCCTGTCACGTTTCGCCAGCGGCGCCGGCCGCCGGCGGCTCGTGATCCCGCCCGCGGGCGAGATCACGTGATCGCACGGGGAGAGGGGCTCCTCCCCGTGGCCAGGTTGGGCCCATGCCAAGGCCTTGAACCCGTCCTTGCCCGCCCGTCGTGGCAAGACGCGAAGGGGCCGGCAGGGCCCGGATCCCCTCCTGTCTCGGGATTCTTAGTGAAACCCTGCCATCCGCTGTCCGGGCTCGGGGGGGGCCACTCCCCCCCAGTGCCGCTCCAGGGCCAGGCGCGCGCAGCCGATCAGGACCCCGACCTCGGAGCCTCCGACCCGGCTGGCCTCTCCCTCCAGATAGGCGAGAGCTTCCCACAGGCCCCGGATGCGGTCGGGCGTGTCGGAGTCGTCCTCGCTTCGGACGTCTTCGGGATTCGGCTCCGTCCTGGAGCCGAGGTCGGATTGATCGAGATTGGGAAGGAAATCGTCGTCGAAGGCATCCATCACGCGGCCCTCCGCAGGTCGGTTCGCGCCAGCATCGCCGTTTGAACGTGGGCCTTCGCCCGGGCGGCTGCCAGTCGTTCGGGCGAGATTTCCACCAGAAGGGCAACCACGCCGGTGCCGTCCATCTCGACCATGCCGCCCATGCGCCGGAACCGGAAACCACCCCGGCGCAAGATGGGCTCCATGCGCACATCGGACACCGACACGTAATTCGCCAGCCCTTCTTCCAGGCCGTATTCCTGCAGCGCGCACAGAAGCTGACCACACAGATTGCCGCAGCCTTCCACCCGTTCGGGACGGTGGTCCACGGCGAAGCGGGTCACGTCGACAATGCGCGTATCGCTGGGCACCGGGCCATCGACCAGGAAGGGGAACGCCTCGCCCAGCAGGCTGCGCCGCGCGGTGCTGAGCAGCCGGGCTCCGGCCACCGCCTGGCCCCGCTGGTTGGTGGAGATCAGATAGACCGCGTCCTGGTCGTCGAACTGGTCAACCTCGCGGCCCGGCGGGCACGCCAGCGGCCACTTCAGGCGGTTGATGAAAATCTCGTAGCGCAGCTCCGAGAAGGAATGCAAAAGCCACGCGTTGGCGATGGCGTTGGAGTGATCGACAATCGTGAACATCTGCCTTCTCCCTGAGCCTTGGTTGAGAGAAGGAAAGCAGAAGTTCGAAGGCTTGAAATCCTGGGTAGCTTCACATGGGATTATCCCCCGGGTAGTTTTCCCAGGGACTTTTCCCAGGGGGTGACGCAAGCGAAGCACCCAAAGGGGGCGCCCTGGCGGATCAAGGCCAAGACGCGCTTGAAATGATGAGGATTAAGGAAAACCAGGATTCACATTGCCACAAGGCCCAGGGTCAGGGCTTTCACGACGGCATGGGTCTTTGAATACGTTCCCAGCTTTTTCTTGGCATTATCCAGGTGGAATTCAACGCTTTTCGTGCTCAGTTCCAGGATTTCCGCGATCTCGGATGACGTCTTGCCGCGCGCCGTCCAGCGCAGGACTTCCTGCTCGCGGGGCGACAGCAGGGATTTCTGGCGCCGGGACGACAGGCGTTCGTTGATCAGGGGGCTGCGGGCGTGGCGATCGAAGTAGAACGCCATCACATGCACCAGGTGCTTGCAGTCCTCGATCAGGCGACGGCCGGCGTCGCCCGCCTCGTCCGGGATCACGGTCACGGTGGCCTGGTCCTGGTGCGGGCCAACAATGGGGATGGAATAGCCGTCCCGGATGCCAGCCTCGCGCGCGTCGCTGAACATGCGGGTCTGGTCCCGGTTCAAGGTGTCGGCGTTCACCACGTCATTCCAGTGAAACGGCAGCGGATTGACGGGGCCGGCCTTTAAAACAGGGTCGATCTCAAGAAACCCTTCCCTAAAGTAATGGTCGGCCCATGAATTGCCGTAGTTGTGGAGGACATAGGGCATGCGTCCCCCCGTGGCGTCCAGGCGCACGACATGGTAGCAGGCGTGGCGGAATCCCAGGCGAGCCATTGCCGAAGTGAGGACGGCGGTTAATTCGCCCGTCGTGGTCGCGCCATTGAGTGCTTCGTAAAAAGCCGCCAGATCGTCGGGTCGATCATGCATGGGTTTTGCCTCTACCATGACGGGTTCCGTACCCTTCCGGCCTTAGATAGACTATTTCATCATGCCTTTTGAGAGCCGTGTATGCTAGGGGCTGGTATTTTTCCCAGGGCTTTTTGTCAGGGCAGGGGTGTTATGGTATTGAGCCTTGATAGGTTCTTCTTCTGGCAGGTCTCACGGTCATGAGTCACACGCTGGAACCCGACGAGCGCCTGAGTTTGCGCATCGCCATCGATTTTCTTCGCAGACGCGCGGAAGATTTAGGTTTTTCCGAGGTCGCCGCCCTTTTGGAAAAGGCCCGGTTGTGTTTGGAGCACGGGCGGCGTTAGCCGGCGTGCGCGCTTTTTATTGCACAGGTATCTTGCCCGTATAAGAGGTGTCCTCCGGAAGAGTGCCACCGACTCCAGGCGTCGCGGGCGCAAGGACCACGGCGCGGACCCGCAAGGGAGGGAGTCCCGCCCTTTGGCCTTCGCCTTGGGCTTCAAGACTTCGTTGACGATCACGGGGGCGAACGGCTTGATGGCGTCTTGGGTTTCAAGAACGCCAGGGAGTTTTCCGCATGCCTGTCCTGACCAGTCTCCCCGCGCGAACAGGTGCGGGGGGTGAATGCCCATGGGCTTTCCTGTGTTTGGGGGGGCTGCGATGAGCCCTGAGTCTGCTTCCTCCGGGTCCGGGTCGCAGGATCTCACTGCTGTGATGCGGGAGGCCGGACCGGAAGCGGTGATCACCGCGTTTGCTCGCAAAAGCAAACAGGGCATGAAGGCGTTGGATGCCGCGGACTGGATGGCGGTCTCGGTGGCCCAGGCAACCTTGGGCGCCTGGGGGGAGGCGCTTCATCTCATCATGCAAGGCACTCTCGCCTATCCCGATGTGCCCGAGGTGCGCGATCTCTTCGAGCGGATCATCGTGGGCGCGGCACGCGAGGCAGGAAGATTGTACGATCGTCGGGAGGTTCCGCGATCGCTGGCGCAGGCCCTGTATCAGGCGATCCAGGTGAGCCACGCGCGCTTTCCCGAGGAATCGGGGCTGACCTATCTCGCGGGGGTGGCGGCCCACGTCTGCCTGAAGGACGAGGAGGCCGCCCTGGCGTGCGCGCGTCTGGCTCAGCGGTGCTTGCCGAAGGGCGACGCGTCGTTTTTGGTCCTGGTCATGATTTTGCTGGATCATGCCATTGTCGACCGGCCGCTGATCCGCGAGGCTGCCCGTTATGCCCTGGTTTTGTGGCGTCGTAATCCGCAGGATATCGGGGCGGTTTATTCGGTTTTGTTCGAGTTGTACACGCGCGGCCGTCTTGTCGAGGCGTCCCGTCTGGCGCGGCGCTTGTTGGCGCGGTTCGACCAAGCCACGGTCGCCGATGCGCCATCGTTGAAATTCTGGGATCTGTTCGAGGTGCGCGATTCCTTTTTTCGCGCCCAGGTCCTGACCCAGCCCCGCCCCCTGGCCGATGTTCGCCTGGAGAAGGCCACGCACGCGCCCGGCCCGGCGGTGCTGCTGGTCAGTTGCGACGGAGGCTATTGGCGCTTGTTCACCAAATGGGGGGCGCCTCACATCCTGGCCCGGGCCCCGGGGCTTGCCGTGCACGTCCACCTCGTCGATCCCGAGCCTGCCGATCTCGCCGATCTGGAAGCCTTGCGGGCGCGCGAGCCGCGCTTCGGCTTTAGCGTCAATCAACGGGCCACGGATCCCATTTGGCCGGCCGACGATCCGGCCGCCTACCGCAAGACCTACTATGCCTGCGCCCGCTTTCTTGCCTTGCCCCGGTTGATCGCGGCCTACGACAAACCCATCCTTCTCCTGGATGCCGATGGGATCTTGCGGGCGGATCCCGAGCCGATTGTTGCCGATTGGCAGGCGCGCGACGTAGGGTTCGCGGTGAGGCATGGCAAGGCGATCGGGCCGTTTCGTGAATTCACCTGTAGCACGCTGTACTTGAACGACAGGGCGTCGGCCCGCTTTTACGCCGAGGTGGTGGCCGGATATATCGCGGCGTTCATGGCAAACGGCAAGCCGTACTGGACCTTGGACCAGGTGGCGCTGTATTGCGCGTATCATTGGATGAAGGGGCAGGGGGTTGCGCCGCGCCTGGAATTGCTGGACGGTTGCGGGGTCGATGAATGGTTCCTTTCCCCCGACGGTTCGGCCGAGGAAAAATCGGCAAAAATCAAGGCCATGATCGCCGCCGAGGGTCTGGACGGGGTGGGGGGGCAACCCTGATGCCTTCCCGCGCCCGGCGCCGCCATGGAGTGGTCTCGTCTTCCGGCGAACAAGGAAAGATCTCGTGGCTTTTCGTCCCAGCGTCTTGTCGATCAGTCCCATTCTGGCGGTGCGCGACGTCGAGGTCAGCGTGGCGTTTTACGGGCGCTATCTGGGGTTCCAGCAGGTGTTCGTGATGGAGGATTTTTCGTATGGGGTGGTGGCGTTCGACGGGCAGTCGATCCACTTCACCCGCGCCGAGGACCGGGCGGCCGAGCGCGCCACCCGCGCCCGGCTGGCCCTGTACATCGCGGTGCGGGGCATCGACGCCTTGTGGCAACGCCTGCTGACCAACCCTCCTCCCACCCGGGTGCGGGCCTTGGAAACCACGCCGTGGGGCATGCGCGAGTTTCACGTGATGGATCCCGACGGCTGCCTGCTGCGCTTTGGCGAGGAACAGGGTTGAGGCGGGCCCTTCACGTGAAGGCGTAGGGGGTGGTGTGGCTGCGGCCCTCGTCGGCCTGCACCCGCCGGCCCAGGGGGGGAAAGGCCCGCTGCACGCAGCCGGTGCGTTCGCACACCTTGCATCCGCCCCCGATGGGGGTCGCCGCCTCGGGATCGTTCAGGTCCAGCCCGCGCGCGTAAACCAGGCGCGGCGCGTGGCGCAGATCGCAGCCCAGCCCCAGGGCGAAGACCTTTTCCGGCTGACCGAACCCGCCTCGCTGGTGAATCACGGTGCGCGCGACCCACAAGGTTCGCCGGCCGTCGGGCATGCGCGCGAGTTGGGTCAGCGTGCGCCCGGGGGTGGCGAAGGCATCGTGGACGATCCACAGGGGGCACGAGCCCCCCACCCGTGAAAAATGGAAATCGGTGGCCGACTGGCGTTTCGAGATGTTGCCGGCCCGGTCCACGCGCACGAACACGAAAGGCACGCCGCGCGCTTCGGGGCGTTGCAAGGTGGACAGGCGATGGCACACCGTCTCGAAACCCACGCCAAAGATCTCCCCCAGAACGTCGATGTCGTAGCGCCGGGCCTCGGCCGCCTCCAGGAAGGGGCCATAGGGCAGGATCGCGGCGCCCGCGAAGTAGTTGGCAAGGCCAATCCGGGCCAGGGCCCGGGCCTCGGGGCTGCCCAGGCCCGGGACCTCGGTCAGGCGGGCGATCAAGGCGCCGTGTTCCAGGAACGCAAGCTGGGTGGCCATCTGGAACAGGCGCTGGCCGGGCGTGAGGCGGCGTGAAAGGGCCAGAACCCCGGCGTCGGGATCGAAGCGGCGCTGCACGTCCGCCCCCAGCGTGATGTCGTCGCGCACGCGCACGCGAATCCGGTGGCGATCGGCCAGCAGGCGCTCCAGGCCTTCCTCGCGGGTGTCGAGCGCCAGGAGGCCGTCGGCGTACAGGCGCTCGCCCGCTTCATCCAGCTCGGGAATGTGGTTGTGGCGTTCATAGAAGTAGTCGCGCACCTCCTCGTGGGGCAGGGGGGGCGGGGCCGGGCCCAGGCCTTCCACCGGAGCCCCCAGGGTGTGGGCCAGGGCTTCCAGCCGTTCGGCGCCGGCCCGGGCCTGCTGATGCAAGGCGATCACGGCGCGGCCCACCTCGGGCATCGTGCGCACCAGTTCCTTGAGATCGCGCAGCGACACGCCCTCGCCCACGCCGGCCTCGCGCAGGGCGCCTTGCAAATCGGCAAGCAGGCGTCCTTCGTCTTCTTCCGAAAAGACCTGCACATCAACCCCCAGCACCGTGGACAGGCGCACCAGGACCGGCACGGTCAAGGGCCGCTGGTTGCGTTCCAGCTGGTTGAGGTAGCTGGGGGAGAGGTCCAGTTGCCGGGCCAGCGCGGCCTGGGTCAGGCCCCGGTCCTCGCGCAGGCGCCGGATCTGCGCGCCAACGAATGCCTTTGTCATGGGAGTGTCCTTCGCAGTCTTCGCATATTGCGCGGCAACTCTTTACAATTTGTTGCTTTACAATGGGTTAGTGTTGCTTTTGTCCTGCGTTGGCTTTGCCATATCTCTTTGCTAAAAGGCAAGGGGGGGAGGTCACCGGGGGGGCAAAAGCTCTTTGAAGGAGATTTTTTTCGAGAGGGTATTTTCTTGTGGAAGGACACGTCCGGTGTTGCGAGGATCGAGGCGAGAGGCCGAGGGGGCGTTCATCCCTGATCCTCTTGAGCGTGCCGGGGCCGACCGTTCGCATTCGGGAAGGCAGGCCGCGCCTTTCGCCTTCTCGGTCTGCCTTATTTTCGCCCTTATTTCCCTCTCCCCTTCTGGGGATCATGCCGAAAACGGTATATCATTATTCCCTGGCGATAACCGAGGAAGCCTGGGCGGAGCTGGACACGCTTTGGGAGGCGGACGAGGTCGCCGCCGCTGATCTGACCATTTTGCTGGAGGAAATCCATGACGACCTGGACTTGCTGGAAGCCATGGCCATTCATCGGCGGCAAGAAGGGCGTTACGAGGTTTCCCGCTTCTTGCATCTGTATGCAGAGGGTAAGGACGTCTGGCGGCTGAAAATTTTTTCGTTGGAGCGAGACCGGGAGCCGTTTCCGTATCGTATTATTTATGCCCTTGATGGCCGGGACCATGTCTACCACGTCCTGGGGTTCATGCGTCGGGACCAGAATTATGAGCAAGACCAAGACTTCACACAGCGGATACGAGAACGTTACCGTCGGCTCGGCCTTGAGGAATCCTAGTGTGATGTCCTCGGCCCGGGGGGTGGTGCTGTCTTTCGAGCGGCGCGAGCTTCTGGGAGAAGAGGCGGGAACGACCGGCTGCACACTTGTTCACATGGATGTGAAAACGTGGTGCGCCCCCCGGCTTGCGGCTTCCGGTTCCCGTCCGTTTGAAGACTATGTTCGGCAGGTTGAAAAGGATGGGCGCGCCAAGGTGTTGGCAGCGGCGCGGCAGCGGTTGGCGGCAAGCGTGGCCAAGGAGAAAGGCCCCGTTTCGTTGCGCGGTCTGCGGCTGGCCGCTGGCTTGTCGCAAACGGCCTTGGCGAAGTCGATCAACACCAGCCAGCCTCGCATTGCCCGGCTGGAGGCCGGACGGGAAGATCCAGGGTTGCAGGTGTTGCGTCGTCTGGCCCAGGCTCTGCGCGTGGATATGAACACCCTCAGTGAAGCCTTCCAATGACTGAAATCGACACCAAGGTCATCGCGGATGTCGTGTTTTGTGACGATATCCGAAACGAAAGTGACGGGAAGATTTCCCTGATCGGGGTCCACACCCAGGACATGGCTGTCCCGAAGCTGCCCTATTTTTTGCCTAAACTAGGGCTTGTTGTCAGTCTGTTTTTTAAGGACCTGGATGCTATTGATGAAATCACAGTGGAAATTTCTCATGGTGAGGACGTTTTCCCGTTTCCGATCGAACCGGAAGTTCTTGAAAAAGTGCGCGACAGTCTCAAATCCCGGTGCGATGAGGACGGGGAAACCTCCGATTATTCCGCGCGCTTTCGCTTTTCCGGTAATTTCCTTCTTAGTCCCTTCCGCTTGAACGCTCCAGAACCCATCCTTGTCGATATCATGTGTGCCCGAGACCGGGTGCACGCAGGAAGATTGCGGGTCACGCTGCAAGAAGAAGGCTGATCCTGATTCTCCGGGTCCCGTTCTTGAAACGGCTTACAGGGCATCCGCCGTTTCATCCGGGGCTTGATCGGGCGGTTTGGAATAAAGCGACGCGCGCCCGTCCTTGGCGGCGCGGGCCAGGGCCAGGAAGGTGTCCAGATAGGGCGCGCGCTTCGTTTCGGCGCGCAGGGCGGCGAACAGGACACGACGCACGCCGGTGGGCCCCAGCGGCCGGCATGCAAGGGCTCCCCGGGTCTGGTCGGCGCGCACCACCCAGTCAGGCAACACCGCCACGCCGCGTCCGCTCGCCACCAGCAGCAAAAGAACGGCGGTCAGATCGACCGCGCGCACCGCGCGGGGCTCGACGCCGGCCGGGCGCAGGAAGTGGGCGAACCCGTCCAGCCGGCTTCGGTCCACCGGGTAGGTCAGCAGGGTTTCCCCCGCCAGATCCTGGGGCGCGATGAACGAGGCCGCCGCCAGGGGATGCGTGGGCGCCATCACCAGCAGGGCCTCGTAGTCGAACAACGGTTCATAGGTCACGCCGGCGCGGGGCTCGGGATCCGAGGTCACCACCAGATCCACGTCGGCCCGCTGCAAGGCCTCCAGGGCATCGAAGCTGAAGCCGCCCCCGAAGCGCACGTCCACGTCCACGTCGGGCCAGCGCGCGCGATGGGCCTGCAACACCGGCAAAAGCCAGTCGAAACAGGCGTGGCACTCAATGGCCAGGAACAAGCGCCCGCTGCGCCCCGCCGCCAGCCGGGCCAGTTCCTCCTCCACCGCCTGGAACTCGGGCACGATGCGCCGCGCGAACGCCAGCAGCCGCCCCCCGGCCGGACTGAGGCGCAAGGGTTTGCTGCCCCGCTGAAACACGGCCAGCCCCAGGTCCTGTTCCAGGGCCTTGATCTGATGCGAGAGCGCCGAAGGGGTGACGTGCAACCGCTCGGCCGCCGCCGCCAGGCTGCCGCCTTCGTCCAACGCCAGGATCAAACGCAGCGTGCGCACCTCCAGCCGCATGAGCCTTCTCCTTACCTTGTCCGCTCCGGACTTGAAGATCTCTCACGATCCAAGTGAAAACAATGAGATTGTTTCATGAATTGGCTCTGCCTACCGTGCGCGAGTGGCGAAAAAGGTGAACAAGGAGTCGCGTCGTGACACTCACCCACACCCTGGGCTTTCCCCGGATCGGAGCCCACCGGGAACTGAAGCAGGCCGTCGAGGCCTATTGGAAGGGCGACATCGGGGCCGAGGCGCTGGCCTCGGCGGGGCGCGATCTGCGCGCCGTCCAGTGGGCCCGCGAGGCCGAGGCCGGCTTGCGCTGGGTCACGGTGGGAGACTTCGCGTGGTACGACAGCGTGCTGGACCTCAGCGTGCTGCTGGGCGCGGTGCCCGAGCGCTTTGGTCCGGTGGGCGATCGGGTCGATCTGGATACGATGTTTCGCATGGCGCGCGGGCGGGCGCCTTCGGGGATGCCGGCGGCCGCGTGCGAGATGACCAAGTGGTTCGATACCAACTACCACTACCTCGCTCCCGAACTGCACCAGGGCCAGGCCTTTCGGCTGGCGTCGGAGTCCTTGTTTGATCAGGTGCGCGAGGCCCAGGCGCTGGGCCACGACCCCAAGGTCGTGCTGGTGGGGCCGTTGACGTGGCTGTGGCTGGGACGGGTCAAGGGTGTGGCCTTCGATCGCCTGGAGCTGCTTTCCCGCCTGCTGCCCGTTTACCATGCGATTCTGGAGCGTCTGGCCGCCCTGGGGGTGGCGTGGGTGCAACTGGATGAACCGATCCTGGGGCTGGACCTGCCTGAGGCGTGGCGCCAGGCTTTCGTGCCCACCTACAACGCCCTGGCCGTGCCCGGGCTCAACCGTCTGGTGGCCACCTATTTCGGGCGCCTGGAAGAAAACCGCGAGATCGCGGCCGCCTTGCCGGTGGAAGGGCTGCACGTGGATGGCGTGCGCGGCGGCGACGATGTCGAGGCCCTGGCCCGCTGCCTGCCCGCGCCCCGGGTGCTGTCGGTGGGCGTGGTGGACGGGCGTAACGTCTGGCGCACGGATCTGGACGCGGCCCTGGCCCGCCTGCGATCGTTGCACGACGCGCTGGGCGACCGGCTTTGGCTGGCGCCGTCGTGTTCCTTGCTGCACGTGCCCGTGGATTTGGGCAGCGAAACCCGGCTGGATCCCGAGGTGCGCGGCTGGCTGGCCTTCGCGGTGCAGAAGCTGGAGGAACTCCGCGTGCTGGCCCGTGCCCTGGACGAGGGCCCCGAGGCGGTGGCCCCGGCCCTGGCCGAGGCGCGGGGCGCCGTGGCGGGGCGTCGGGCCTCCCCGCGTTTGCATCGGCCCGAGGTGCGCGCGCGCCTGCGGGCCGTCGATGACGCCATGACCCGGCGCCACGCCCCCTATCGCGAGCGCGCGGCGCGGCAGAAGGCCCGGCTGGGATTGCCCTTGTTTCCCACCACCACCATCGGCTCGTTTCCGCAAACCCAGGAAATCCGGATGGCGCGGCGCGACTTCAAGGCCGGACGGCTGGACGCGGCTTCGTATCGCCGGCGCATGGAAGAGGAAATCAACGCCGTCGTGCGTTTCCAGGAAGAAATCGGCCTGGATGTGCTGGTGCACGGCGAGGCCGAGCGCAACGACATGGTGGAGTATTTCGGCGAGCAGTTGGAAGGTTTTGCCTTCACTGATTATGGCTGGGTGCAGTCCTATGGCTCGCGCTGCGTCAAGCCGCCCTTGTTGTTCGGCGATGTGGCCCGCCCGGGGCCCATGACCGTGGCCTGGGCCACCCATGCCCAGGGGCTGACCCAAAAGCCGATGAAGGGCATGCTCACCGGGCCCATTACGATTCTCAACTGGTCGTTCGTGCGCGATGACCAGCCCCGGGCCGACACCTGCTTGCAACTGGCCCTGGCCCTGCGCGACGAGGTGCGGGATCTGGAAGCGGCCGGCTTGCCAATCCTTCAGATCGACGAGGCGGCGTTTCGCGAAGGCCTGCCCTTGCGCAAGGCCGAGCGTGCCGACTATCTGGCGTGGACGGTGCGGGCCTTTCGCGTGGCCTCCAGCGGGGTGCGCGACGACACCCAGATCCACACCCACATGTGTTATTCCACCTTCAACGACATCATCGACGCGGTGGCGGCCCTGGATGCCGACGTGGTGACCATTGAAACCGCCCGTTCCGACATGGCGTTGCTCGATGCCTTCCAGGAAAAGGCCTACCCCAACGAGATCGGGCCCGGGGTGTACGACATCCATTCCCCCAATGTCCCCGAGGTCGCGGCCATGGTGGCCCTGCTGCGCAAGGCGGCCGTGCACATTCCGGCCGAACGGCTGTGGGTCAATCCCGACTGCGGCTTGAAAACCCGGGGCTGGCCCGAGGTCAGGGCCTCGCTGGTCAACATGGTGGAAGCCGCCCGGGTGCTGCGCGCGGCGCCGCCCACCCCGGAGCGTTAACCCCGAGCCCCGGCAAGGGGAACCAGCGCGAGGGGGGGCGCCCGTGAGGTTTGCGCCCCCTTTTTGGGGAAGGTGTTCTTCGCAAGATTCGCCAACGGGGTTGTTCTTCGCTGGCCCGAAGGTGCCTTTTCACGTCTTCGCGCGAGCGGCGGGGGAGGGTAACGTTCTCTTGCGCCTTGAAGGGCCGAGCAAAAAGCAACAAAGCCCTGGCAGGAAGGGTGCGCGCGTGCTTGCGGACTGGCGGCGAGATCCAGTTTCGCAAGCCCCGCTTCCCCCCCGGACGGCTCCGGACCCTGGCCTGGGATGCCGGCCTCCGGGGGGGAAGATCCTTCAAGGCCGCCGGTGCGCTGATCCCCCCCCCCGATTCACCCCATCAGGGGCGGACCTTTTGTCCGGGGAAAGGGCATGGGGTACACTCCTTCCATGATCACCGGCTTTCGACACAAGGGGCTCTCCCTTCTTTACGAAAAAGGAGATCGGCGGCGGGTTCCCCCCGAGTATGCCGACAAGCTGGAGCGCATCCAGAGCGTGGCATGATCCGCCGCCCCAAGGGCGGCGTTTTCGCTCCGGGGCGCTTGTTTCCTTCCAGGACTTGACGGAACCGGGGAGGCGATCCCAGCGCTATCTCTTGCGCGTCCGCGCCCTTCGCAAGCCTCGCAAAACGGCGTGCCTGCGCTGGCAACGTGTTGCTTTTTCAGGCCTATTTCCACAAGCGGCTTTTGCGTACCTTTTTTGTCGTTCCCGCACGGGAGCCCCAGCGAAAGGGACGCGGATGGATCACGCGCAAGAAAGCCGCTTCGTGGAAATGGTGTTTCCCGAGCAGGCCAATCATTACGGAACCTTGTTCGGCGGAACGGCCCTCAACCTGATGGGGCGCGCGGCCTTCATGGCCGCCACCCGTCACGCGCGCCAGCCGGTGGTGATGGCCGCCTCCGAGCGGGTGGATTTTCGCGTGCCGGTCACGGTGGGCCAACTGGTCGAGCTGGTCGCCCGGGTGGAGAGGGTGGGGCGCAGTTCCATGAGCGTGGCCGTGGATCTGTTCGCCGAGACCCTGACCACGGGCGAGCGCGTGCTGGCCATCCACGGCGGCTTCACCATGGTCGCGGTCGATGCCGACGGCCGGCCGACCCCCCTTTCCTGATGCGTTTTCTGATGGGTTCGGGCCGGGGCGCGTCCCCGCCCGCTGCCAATGTCATGCCCCAAGGAGACCCCATGAAACAGCACACCGTCCGCCCGGTTCGTTCGGAAGAGGGCCTGGCGCGCGAGGATCAACTGGCCTGGAAAATCGCCCGGGTCGCGGCCGACCCCGTTCCCGTGGACGCCGACGTGGCCGAGATGATCATCAACCGGATGATCGACAACGCGGCGGTGGCCATGGCCTCGCTGGCCCGCCGGCCGGTGATCAATGCCCGCGCCCAGGCCCAGGCGCACCCCTTTTCGCCCGGAGCCACGGTGTTCGGCCTGCCGGCCACCACCCGGGTGGCGCCCGAGTGGGCGGCCTGGGCCAACGGCGTGGCGGTGCGCGAGCTGGATTACCACGACACCTTCCTGGCCGCCGACTACTCGCACCCCGGCGACAACATTCCGCCGGTGCTGGCGGTGGCCCAGCATTGCGGGCGCTCGGGCAAGGATCTGCTGCGCGGCCTCGCCACGGGCTATGAAATCCAGGTTGATCTGGTCAAGGCCATCTGCCTGCACAAGCACAAGATCGACCATATCGCGCACCTGGGCCCGTCGGCGGCGGCCGGGATCGGGACCGTGCTGGGGCTGTCCCCGGCGGTGATCTATCAGGCGATCGGGCAGGCCCTGCACGTCACCACCACCACCCGCCAGTCGCGCAAGGGCGAGATCTCCAGCTGGAAGGCTTATGCCCCCGCCTTCGCCGGCAAGATGGCGGTCGAGGCGGTGGATCGGGCGATGCGTGGCGAGGGAGCCCCCAACCCGATCTACGAAGGCGAGGACGGGGTGCTGGCGTGGATGCTTGATGGCCCGGGCGCCGTCTACCAGGTGCCGCTGCCCGAGCCGGGCGAAGCCAAGCGCGCCATTCTGGACACCTACACCAAGGAGCATTCGGCCGAGTACCAGAGCCAGGCCCTGATCGACCTTGCGCGCCGTCTGGGCCCGCGCATCGGGGATTTCGACCGGGTGGAGTCGATTGTCATCCACACCAGCCACCACACCCACCATGTGATCGGCACCGGGGCCAACGACCCGCAAAAGCTCGATCCCCACGCCAGCCGCGAAACCCTTGATCACTCGATCATGTATATTTTCGCGGTGGCGTTGCAAGATGGCGGCTGGCATCACGAACGCTCCTACGCCCCCGAGCGCGCCCAACGTCCCGATACCGTGCGCCTGTGGCACCGCATCAGCACGGTGGAGGATCCCGAATGGACCCGGCGCTACCACGCCACCGATCCGGCCGAAAAGGCCTTCGGCGGGCGCGTGGTGGTCACGCTGACCGACGGCTCGACCCTCGAAGATGAAATCGCCATGGCCGATGCCCATCCCCTGGGGGCGCGTTCGTTCGGGCGCGAGCAGTACATCGCCAAATTCCGCGCCCTGAGCGAGGGCGTGGTCAGCCCGGTCGAGCAGGAGCGTTTCCTGGACACCGTGCAGCGGGTGGCGAGCCTGGGCGCGGGCGATCTGGGCCGCCTGAACCTGGAAGTCGATCCGGCCCGGTTGGGCCTGTTGCCGGCGCGGGGGCTGTTCTGATGCTGCATGCCTTGGCCACGCCCCAGGAAAAACGCCGCCGCTTTCGGGCCGGACTGGAATCGGGACGCCTGCAACGCCTGCCCGGGGCCTTTTCCCCGCTGGTGGCGATGCAGATCGAAACCCTGGATTTCGAGGGGGTTTATATCTCGGGAGCCGTGCTCTCGGCCGATCTGGGCCTGCCCGATATCGGCCTCACGACCCTGACCGAGGTGGCCCAGCGCGGCCACCAGATTGCCCGCGTCACCAACCTGCCCGCGCTCATCGATGCCGATACCGGCTTCGGCGAGCCCATGAACGCGGCGCGGACCATTCAGGTCCTGGAAGAGGTGGGGCTGGCCGGGTGCCACCTGGAAGACCAGGTCAACCCCAAGCGCTGCGGGCACCTGGACAACAAGGCGGTGGTTCCCACGGCCGAGATGGTGCGCCGGATCAAGGCGGCGGTGCTGGCCCGGCGCGATCCCGATTTCGTGATCTGCGCGCGCACCGATGCCCGCGCCGGCGAGGGGCTGGAAAGCGCCATCGCCCGCGCCCAGGCCTACGCCGACGCCGGCGCGGATCTGATTTTCGCCGAGGCCCTGGCCGACGAACGCGAGTTCGAGGCCTTCCGCCGGGCGGTCAGCGTGCCGCTGCTCGCCAACATGACCGAGTTTGGCAAATCGAAGCTGCTGTCGGCGGCCACGTTGCAGGACCTGGGCATCAACGTGGTGATTTATCCCGTCACCACCTTGCGCCTGGCGATGGGCGCGGTGGCCGGGGGACTGGCGACGATCCAAGACGAGGGCACCCAGGAAAGTCTTCTGGAGCGCATGCAGCACCGCCGC
Source organism: Pararhodospirillum oryzae (assembly GCF_007992075.1). GTDB lineage: Bacteria > Pseudomonadota > Alphaproteobacteria > Rhodospirillales > Rhodospirillaceae > Pararhodospirillum > Pararhodospirillum oryzae. Next base: position 40,669 of record NZ_BJZO01000014.1, on the reverse strand, counting down.
GATCTCTACGCCCTGCTGGGCTACGAGGACTATGGGGTGTTCGATAAAAACGTCTTCAATTTCAAGTTATAACAAAACCGGAGGACACGATCATGGCGACGGGGGCACCCGATATCCGCAAGGGGCTGGCCGGGGTGGTGGTGGACAGCACCGCGATTTCAAAGGTGATGGAAGAAACCAATTCCCTGACCTACCGGGGCTATCCGGTTCAGGAACTGGCCACGACCTGCTCGTTCGAGGAAGTGGCCTATCTCATCTGGCACGGCGAGCTGCCCAACGCCGAGCAATTGCGCCGCTTCATGGAAAGCGAGCGCGCCCGGCGCGGCCTGACCCGCAGCCAGATCGCGGTGCTGGGGCGCCTGCCCGACACCTGTCACCCCATGGATACCTTGCGCACGGCGGTGAGCCTGCTGGGCACCGAGGACCCCGAGGCCGAAAACCCCGATCCCGCCCTCGCCCTGGGCAAGGCCCTGGACCTGATGGCCAAGTTGCCCACCGTGGTGGCCCTGGATTCCCGGCGCCGGCGCGGGCTTGATCCCATCGCGCCCAACCCGCGCCTGGGGTTCGCCGAGAATTTCTTCCACATGTGTTTTGGCGAGGTCCCCGAGCCCGAGGTGCTGCGCTGTTTCGAGATCTCGCTGATCTTGTACGCCGAGCACAGCTTCAACGCCTCCACCTTCACCGCGCGGGTGGTGACCTCCACGCTGTCCGACATGTACAGCGCGGTCACCGCCGCCATCGGGGCCTTGAAGGGCTCGCTGCACGGGGGCGCCAACGAAGCGGTCATGCACATGATGCTGGAAATCGGCGACCCCGGCCGCGCCGCGACGTGGTTGAAGGATGCCTTGCGGGACAAGCGCAAGGTCATGGGCTTCGGGCACCGGGTCTACAAGCACGGCGATTCCCGGGTCCCGACCATGAAGCAGGCCTTCCTGGCCATGGCCGCGTCGCGCCATGGGCAGAAGTGGGTGGAAATCTACGATGCCCTGGAACGCACGATGCTGGAGGAAAAGGGCATCCACCCCAACCTGGATTTCCCCACCGGTCCGGCCTACTACCTGATGGGCTTCGATATTCCGCTGTTCACCCCGATTTTCGTGATGAGCCGCATCACCGGCTGGACCGCCCACATCATCGAACAGGCCCAGGCCAACGCCCTCATTCGCCCCTTGAGCGCCTACATCGGCGCCGAGCAACGCCCGGTGCCGTCGGCCGCCTTGCGTCTGACCGCCGAGGGGGCCGGACGCCTGGCGGGTCCCTCCCGGGCCCCTGGTCCCGACGCATGAAAACGGGGTTGTTCGAACCAGGAGGGAGGAGACGCGCCCCCGGGATGGGGCCTGGCCGGTCCTGAAGGGGGGCGTCTTTACTTTTTTCTTTCTCTCATACGCCCGTATAGGTACACCACTGCGTGGTCTTGAGGCGGGATGAGGGGGAAAAGAATGGCGACGTGCCTTTGTGGATCCGGTCTTGAAGAACAGGTCTGTTGCGCCCCTCTGCTGGCGGGGGAGCCCGCCAGCAGCGCCGAAGCCTTGATGCGCTCGCGCTACACTGCCTATGTCCGGGGCGACATCGACTACCTGATGCGGACCATGATCACGGATGTCCGCCAGGATTTCGATCCCGCCGAGGCCCGCGCCATCGCCGCCGAGGCGCGATGGGATGGGCTGGAAATTCGGGAAGTCCGCAACGGGGGCCCGGAAGACGACGAAGGCACCGTTGAATACGTGACCCGCTTCCGGTTCAAGGGGCAAAAGCGGGTCCATCACGAACGCGCCTATTTCACCCGGATCGAGGGCGCATGGCAGGTTTGCGGTGGCGAGGTCAATCCCAAGGCGCCTCCGCGTCGGGTGGCGGCGGTCGGCCGCAACGATCCCTGCCCGTGCGGATCGGGCAAGAAATACAAAAAGTGCTGCGGCGCCTGACGGAGGCGGTCCCATGAGCACCCGGGAAGGTCAGGAGCGCCGGTTCGCCTGCACCGCGTGCGGGCGCTGCTGCACGGGGCTGCTGCCCCTGACGCTGACCGAGGCCCTGGCGCGCGTGGACCGGTTTCCCCTGGCCCTGGTGTGGACGCTGCTCCGGCGCGGGGCGCGAAGCTATGATCGCTTCACGCGGCTGGGGCTTGAAGTCGAACTGGGACGTCGGCGGGCGGCGGTGCTGGTCTCGCCGATGGCCTATCTGCCGCCCCGTCTGCCGTGCCCCGACCTGGAGGGGCAAGGACGCTGCCAGGTGCATGACGCCAAGCCGCTGCGCTGCCGGGCCATGCCGTTCAATCCCTTGAACGCGCCCGAGGATCAGCGCGCCAACCTGATCCCCCGTTCGGGCTGGGCCTGCGACACCTCGGAGCAGGCGCCGGTTGTCTATCAGGCCCACGGGCCCGTGGACGCAAGGGACATGCAAGCCGAATGGGAGGCCCTGGAAGCCCAGGCGCCGGTTTTGCAGGCGTATGCCCGCCGGCGTCTCGCCCTGGCTCCGGCCCTGCGCGACGAACTGGCCCGCTTGGAAGCCTCGGGCCCGGGCGGGCGGGTGGCTCAACCGTTCACCGGGATCGTGTCTCGTCTGGAGGGCGTGGATATCGAGGCGGTCGCGACGGCCCAGGCGGCGGTCTTCGCCCGCTACGCCGCGATGACGACGCCCAAGGGAGAGGAAGCCCCCTTCCATCGCTTCTACCAGAAAGCCCGGGGTCCTGAGTCGGCCTGAGGGCCGGGTGCCCCTTTTGCGTGCCGCGCTTCCGGGGCATCATGGACCCTTGCGGTTCCGGTCCCGTGGTCAGAAGAGCCCCGCCATGTCCCACCTGCCTTGCGGGCGTCGCGCCCGCGTCTTGTTTCTTGTCGCGGGGGCGTTTGTCGCCCTTGTCCTTTCCGGCGCGCCGGCCCGGGCGCGCACCCCCGCCGACATGGCGGTGATCGCCTGGCAACTGGACGAGCTGATCAGTCTCGATCCGGCGGAAGCCTATGAATTCGCGGGCGCCGAAATCGCCGCCAATGTCTACGACCGGCTGGTCTACTACAATATCGACGCTCCCGAGGAGATCCTGGGCGGCATTGCCGAGCGCTGGGACATCGGCGCCGACGGGCGCACCTACACCTTTCACATCCGGGATGGGGTGCGCTTCCAGTCCGGCAATCCGGTCACGGCCCTGGACGCGGCGTGGTCGTTGCAACGGGTGGTGCTTCTCAACAAGGGCCCGGCCTTCATCCTCACCCAGTTGGGCCTGACCCCCGACACCGTGGCCCGGCGGGTGCGGGCGGTGGACGAGCGGACCCTGGTGCTGGAAACCGACCGGCCTTTCGCCCCTTCCTTCGTGCTGAACGGCCTGGGCTCGTGGGTGAGTTCGGTCCTCGACCGGCAAACGGTGCTGGCGCACGAGGAAAACGGCGACCTGGGCAACGGCTGGCTGAAAACCCACACCGCCGGATCGGGACCCTTTTCGCTGGGGGTGTGGCGGCCCAACGAAATGGTGCTGCTGAACCGCTTCGAGGGCTACTGGCAAGGGGCGCCGGCCATGAAGCGCGTGGCCCTGCGCCATGTGCCCGAAAGCGCGCCCCAGCGCCTGATGCTGGAAAAGGGGGATGCCGACATCGCGCGCAATCTCTCGCCCGATGATCAGGCGGCACTGGCGCGCAACCCCGCCATCACCGTGCGCCGGGTGCCGCAAAGCGCCCTTTATTACCTGGGCCTGAACCAGAAAAACCCGATCCTCGCCAGGCCCGAGGTGCGCGAGGCCCTCAAGTGGCTGATCGATTACGAGGGGATCGAACGCAACATCCTGCAAGGTTCCAAGAAACCGCATCAAACCTTCCTGCCCGAGGGTTTTCCCGGCGCGCTGGCCGACACCCCCTATCACCTGGACCTGGAGCGCGCCCGCGCCCTGCTGGCCCAGGCCGGGCTGGCCGACGGGTTCTCGGTGACGATGGACGTGCGCAACACCTATCCCACCGCCGACGTGGCCCAGGTGATTCAGGCAACCTGGGCCAAGGTGGGGATTCACCTGGAAATCCTGCCCGGCGACAACAAGCAGACCCTGACCCGCTACCGCGCCCGCCAGCACGATATCTACATTGGCCGCTGGGCGCCCGATTACCTGGACCCGCACGGCAATGCCCAGGGCTTCGCGTGGAATCCCGACAACAGCGATACCAGCCCGACCACGCTGCTTGCCTGGCGCAACAACTGGGTGATCCCCGACCTGACCGCCCGCACCGAGGCGGCCCTGGTCGAGCCCGATTCCGGGGTCCGGCGCCAGCGCTATCAGGACTTGCAGCGTGCCGTGCTGGCCGACTCGCCCTATGTCATCATGTTCCAGGATATCAACGTGATCGCCGAACGGGTTGGGGTGACCGGCTTCGCGGTCGGACCCAACTTCGATGTGGTTTATTACCGCGCGATTCGCAAAGACAGCGGGTCCTGATCCATGGGCCGTTTTCGGGCGCCGGGGCGGGGCTTCTGGGGCGGACTGGCGGCCGTGCCCGTGACCGTGCTGGGCCTGCTGCTGGTGACTTTTGTCATCGGCCGGGTGATCCCGGTCGATCCCGCCCTGGGGCTGGTGGGTGATCGGGCCAGCGCCGATGCCCTGGCGGCGGCGCGCACCGGCCTGGGCTTGGACCTGCCCTTGTGGCGGCAGTTCCTTGCGTATCTGGGGGCGGTGGCGCGTGGCGATCTGGGGATGTCGGTGCTGACCGGGCGCCCGGTGCTGGAGGACGTGGCCCGGGTTTTTCCCGCGACCTTGGAACTGGCGACGCTCGCCACCGTTCTGGGGGTGGGGCTGGGGGTGCCGGCGGGCGTGGTGGCGGCGGCGCGGCGTGGCACCTGGATCGACCACGGCTTGCGGGTGGTCGGGCTGCTGGGCTACTCCGTGCCCGTGTTCTGGCTCGGCCTGATGGGGCTTCTGCTTTTTTATGCCCGTCTGGACTGGGTGCCGGGGCCGGGGCGTCTTGACGTGCTCTACGAGGGGCTGGTGGAACCGCGCACCGGCTTGCTGGTCGTGGACGCGCTGCTGGCCGGAGAGGGCGAGGTGGCGCGCAATGCGCTCGCTCACCTGATCTTGCCGGCCTCGATCCTGGGCCTGTTCAGTGTCGCGTCCATCGCACGCATGACCCGGGCCCTGATGCTCGATCAATTGCGCCAGGAATACATCACCACGGCCCGTCTCAAGGGCCTTTCCGAGGCCCGGGTGCTGTGGGGCCATGCCCTGGGCAATGCCGCCGTGCCCCTGCTCACGGTGATCGTGTTATCGTATGCCTCGCTGCTGGAAGGCTCGGTGCTGACCGAAATCGTGTTTTCGTGGCCCGGGTTGGGCTTTTACATCACCAATTCCCTGTTGAACGCCGACATGAACGCGGTGCTTGGCGGCACCTTGGTGGTGGGCGCGGTGTTCATCGGCCTCAATTTGCTTTCCGACGGGCTTTACCGCGTGCTTGATCCCCGGACCCGTCCACCATGAGGGCTCCTTCTTGACCGTGTCGCCTGCTTCCTGGCGCGCCTGGCTGTTGAGCGAGGCCCCCGCCTCGCGCCTTCAGGCCCGCCTGGGCCGGGCCACCCGCCTGGGGCTGGCGCTCGGCCACCATCCGCTGGCCGTGGCCGGGGTGGGGGTGCTCGCCGTGCTGCTGGTCGTCGTCGCCATCGGTCCCTGGCTGGCGCCCCAGGATCCGGCGGCCCAGAACCTTGATGCCCGCCTGCTGCCTCCCGGCACCCCCGGTTTTTTTCTGGGCACCGACGAACTGGGGCGCGATATCCTCTCTCGCCTGCTGTGCGGGGCGCGGCCGACGCTGGGCATCGTGGCCCTGGTGGCGGTGAGCGTGGCCCCCCTGGGCCTCGTGGTGGGCAGCGTGGCCGGCACCGTGGGCGGCTGGATCGACGCGGTCTTGATGCGTGTTACCGACATCTTCCTGGCCTTTCCCCGCCTGATCCTGGCGTTGGCCCTGGTGGGGGCGCTGGGGCCGGGGCTGGAAAACGCCGTGCTCGCCATCGCCCTGACCTCGTGGCCGCCCTACGCCCGGCTGGCCCGGGCCGAGACCCTGGCCGTGCGCCGCTCCGATTTCATCGCCGCCGCCCGCCTTTATGGCGCCTCCACCCCCCGGCTGGTGGTGCGCCATGTCATGCCCTTGTGCCTGGGCTCGGTGATCGTGCGCCTGACCCTGGACATGGCCGGAATCATCCTGACCGCCGCCGGCCTGGGCTTCCTGGGCCTGGGCGCCCAGCCTCCCAGCCCGGAATGGGGAGCCATGGTCAGCAGCGGGCGCAAGGTGCTGCTCGATCACTGGTGGGTGGCCACGATGCCGGGCGTGGCCATCTGCGTCGTTGCCCTGGCCTTCAACCTGCTGGGCGACGGCCTGCGCGATGTGCTGGACCCCAAGGACACCCCGACCCGATGACCGCTCCTTCTCCCCGTGCGCCCCTTCTGGACATCGAAGACCTTTGGGTTTCGTTTCCCGGGGCTTTCGGGGCCGCGCCGGTGGAGGCCGTGCGCGGGGTATCGGTGTCGGTGGCGCGCGGCGAGCGCGTGGCCCTGGTTGGCGAAAGCGGATCGGGGAAATCCCTGACGGCGCGCGCGATCGTGGGGTTGATGCCGCCGTCCGCGTGCTGGCGGGCCCGGCGCCTGACCTTCCAGGGCCAGGATCTGGCCGCCTTGAGCAAACGGGACTGGCGGCGCCTGCGCGGGCGGCGACTCGCCATGGTGCTGCAAGACCCCCGCTACAGCCTGAACCCCGTCATGCGCGTGGACCGTCAGGTGATCGAGGCCCTGCGCGCGGCCGATCCCACGCTGTCGCGGTTGGCGGCGCGCGAACGGGCCCGCGCCGCCCTGGACGCCGTGCACCTTCGCGACGTGGACCGGGTGATGCGGGCCTGGCCCCATCAGCTTTCGGGCGGCATGGGCCAGCGGGTGATGATCGCCATGATGGTCGCCCTGGGCCCGGATCTTCTGATCGCCGACGAACCGACCAGCGCCCTGGACGTGACCACGCAAACCCAGGTGCTGGCGATTCTCGACGAACTGGTGGAGGCGCGGGGCATGGGGCTTTTGTTCATCTCCCACGATCTGCCCCTGGTCGCGGGCTTTTGCGACCGGGTGGCGGTGATGCACGCCGGGCGTGTCGTGGAAACCCTGCCCGCCGCCGATCTCGCCCACGCGCGCCATCCCTATACCCGGGGGCTGCTCGCGGCCCTGCCCGATCCGGAGGGCTCCCCCGATCCGCTGCCCGTGCTGCGGCATGATCCGGCCTGGTGGGACGGGCCTTCGGGCGGGGACCTCTCATGATCCGGGTCCGCGACCTGCGGGTGCGCTACCGCGAGGGCGGCCGCCCGGTCGATGCCGTGCGTGGGGTGTCCTTCGACGTGGCCCCGGGCGAGTGTTTCGGGCTGGTGGGGGAAAGTGGCAGCGGCAAATCCACCGTGCTGCGGGCGCTGGTGGGGCTGGCGTCCGACTGGTCGGGAACCATGAGCGTTGAGGGCGAGCCCTTGGGGAAGAGCCGCTCGCCCCGTTTTCATCGCCGGGTCCAGATGGTGTTCCAGGATCCCTACGGCAGTCTGCACCCCCGCCACACGGTCGATCAGGCTCTTTCGGAACCCCTGCTGGTCCATGGGCTGGGGCGCGAGCGCGACCGGCGCGTGGTCCAGGGGCTGGCCGACGTGGGCCTGGAGGAGTCATTTCGGTTTCGCTACCCGCATCAGCTGTCGGGGGGGCAGCGCCAGCGGGTGGCGATCGCGCGCGCCTTGATGCTCGATCCCGTCCTTCTTCTGCTCGATGAACCCACCAGCGCCCTGGATGTGTCGGTTCAGGCCGAAATCCTCAACCTGTTGCACCGTCTGCGCCGGGAACGCGGCCTGACCTTGCTTCTGGTGGGTCACAACCTCGCCGTGGTCGCCCACATGGCCCGGCGGCTGGCGGTGATGCAGGCGGGCGAAATCGTGGAAACCCTGACCACGGCCCAGCTGCGCGCCGGAACGCCCACGCATCCCTACACGCGGTGTCTGCTGGACGCGGCCCGGATTTCCCGTCGTAGGGGGTAGGCCGGGGGCCCGGGGACCAGGCCGGCCCCCGGCTGGCGGGTCACGCGCGCGCGACCCGGGCCAGGAAGCCCTCGACCCCCGCTCCGATGTCGCCGCGCACGCCGTCCAGGTCGCGGGCCACGCCCACCATGGCGGCGCTGCGATCGCGGGTCTGTTCCGCGACGGTGGCGGCGCCGGCGATGGTGCGGGTGACCTCGTGGGTATCTCCGGCCACCTGGGAGACCCGCTCGACGATGGCCCGCGTGGTGGTGGTCTGTTCCCCCAGGGCTTCGGCGATTTCGGCGACCACGGTATCCACCCGGCCGACCGCGCCGGTCAGATCCTTGATCGAGCGTACCGCCGCTTCGGTCGAGGCCTGGATGCCGCCGATCTGCACCGTGATGTCGCTGGTCGCGCGCGCGGTCTGGGTGGCCAGATGCTTGACCTCGTTCGCGACCACGGCAAAGCCCTTGCCCGCCTCGCCGGCCCGGGCGGCCTCGATCGTGGCATTGAGGGCCAGGAGATTGGTCTGGGCGGCCACGTCCTGGATCAAGGTGACGATTTCGCCGATTTTCTGGGCGGCACCCGACAGACCCTCGATCGCCCTGTTGGTGGCGGACATGCCCGCCACGGCTTCCCCGGTCAGGCGGGTGGTCTCGTGAACCCGTTGGCCCAGGGACTCGGTGGCGTGCCCCATGTCGGCGGCGGCGCTTGCGATCACTTGCAGGTTTTGCGCGGCCTGCCCGGCGGCCTGGGTGACCAGGCGGCTCTGGCGGCTGCTTTCCTCTGCCGCGCCGCTCAGATCCCTGGCGGCGGCGCCCACCTCGCTCACGCTGCTTCCCAGGCGGCCCAGCAGGCCCCGGATCAGGCCGTCGAACTCGCGGATCAGGCCGTCGCGGGCCTGGGCGCGTTTTTGCTCGGTTTCGTGGTCGGCGCGGGCCCGGGCTTCGAGCACGGCACGGGCCTGCATGGCTTCTTGAAAATGAAGCATCGCCCGGGCCATCTGCCCGATTTCGTCCTTGCGCCCGACGTGGGGGATTTCGATGTCCAGGCTGTTGCCGGCCAGGGCGCGCATGATGGTGGTCATGCGGTCGAGGGGGCGGACCACGGTGCGGGTGACCAGGATGCCGACCAGCAGGCCCCCCAGAAGGCACACGCCCCCCAGGACCACGACCCCGGCCAGCATGTGGTGCGAGGTCTGGCGGGTGGTCTCGGCGCTGTTCCGGATGGCGGCGGCCCGCTGCGCGACCCGCTCGCCGATCAGGGCGTTGCCTTTTTGCGTGGTCTCCTGGATCCGGCTCGACACCTCGTCGAACTCGGGCATCAGGCGGTTGCCCTTCCAGGGGCCGCCTTCGACGTAGGCCCGGGCCATTTTCCGGCCGGTCTCGTAATAGGGGCCGAACGCCTGTTCCATCTCGTTGAGCAAGGTATCAAGGGCGCCAAACCGGGCGGTGGCGGCCACCGCCCGGGCCTCGGCGACGGTCGCGTGAAAGTCCTGGGCGAAGGACTCCGCCTTTTCGAACCCGTCATCCAGGCCATCCTGGCCCCGGGTCGCGGACACATCGCTGAGGAACTGCTGGACCTGCACGACGTCGTGCCGAATCTGGCCCAGCAGTTTCAAGAGAATAACCTCGTTGCGGGTGAAATCATCGAACGAGTTCATGCTGGTCATCAAGGTCCGGTCCAGGGACCGGGATGCGTAAAAAGATAAAAAAACGACAAGAATTAGGAGGAAAATAATTCCTCCGAGCATGGATGCTAACTTGGCTCCGATCGACATGGCCTTGAAACCTTCCCGTCCCCTGGGGGGGACCTTTGCTTCCGGTTTCCCGGAAGAGACCGGATTCCCCCGTTTTTCCCCGTTGGCACCTGGTGGCTGGGGCCAGAGTGGAGGAGGAAGAGCCTCCCGACCCGGGTCCCGTTGTCGTGGATGTCTCCTTTCATATAGGAAGGCGCGCGAAAGAGGCGCAGGGGCGAGGGCGCGGTGGATGCTTTTTGGGCACACCAGGGCGGACGCCGACACGGAGGCGGTCGCGCGGCCCGTTGCGCGGCTTGACACCCTTGCATGCCCTCCGTATTTTGCCCGGGCTTTTCCGACGGATTGCCTCCGGGGAGAAGGGATCGGCGTGCGGTCGGCCATGGGGCCCGGCCAGGAGATCCCCTTCCGGATGGCTGGGGGGATGTCTGCCGCATGACTCGACCGGACGAGACGCCCGGGCCCGACGAGATCGCCGCGCGCCTTGCGAAGGTGCGCGCGCGGGACAACGCCGGGACCACGGCGGGCGCCGACGGGCCGCAGGGCCGGGGGCAGGCCGGTTCCGGTCTGGGCATCGGCATGCGGATCAGTATCGAGTTGGTCACGACGGTGGCCGTCGGCGGCGCCCTGGGCTACGGCCTGGATGTTTGGTGGGGCTCCGCGCCGGCGGCCATGGTGGTGTGCCTGTTGTTCGGGGGCGCGGCCGGCGTCTCGAATGCCTATCGTGTGGTCAAGGGGCTCGACGATTCGGTCGGGCTGGGCGGCGCCATCGCCCGCAAGGAAACAAAGGAAGGGAACAAGAGCCGTGGCCAGTCCGGTTGAACAGTTCACCATCAAGCCGCTCGTCCCCATCCATGTGGCGGGCATCGACCTTTCCTTCACCAACTCGTCGTTGATGATGGTCGCGGCCGTGCTTCTGCCCGCGACCTTCTTCTGGTTCGCGACCGCGCGGCGCACCGTGGTGCCCGGCCGGCTGCAAAGCGTGGCCGAAATCCTCTACGAGTTCATCGCGAACATGATCCGCGACAACGTGGGCAAGGAGGGGATGAAGTACTTCCCCTACATCTTCACCCTGTTCGTGTTCGTGTTCCTGGGTAACATGATCGGCATGTTGCCGTATTCGTTCACGTTCACCAGTCACATCGCCGTCACGGCCGCCCTGGCCGTCGCGATTTTCATCGTCGTGACCATCATCGGCTTCGCCAAGCACGGCACCCATTACCTGCGGATGTTCTTCCCGCACGGGGCGCCCCTGGCCACCGCGCCGATCCTGATCCCGATCGAGCTGATTTCGTACCTGTCGCGCCCCTTCAGCCTGTCCGTCCGACTTTTCGCCAACATGACGGTCGGCCACATCATGCTGAAGGTTCTGGCCGGTTTCGTGGTGGCCCTTGGAATTGTCGGCGGCCTGATGCCCTTCGCCGTCGTGCTGGGCATCACCGTGCTGGAATTCTTCATCGCCGCCTTGCAGGCCTATGTCTTCACGATCTTGACCTGCATCTACCTCAACGACGCCCTCAACATGCACTAATCTCCGGGGTCGAAGAGGGTCCTCTCCACCGGTCCAACCGCCATCTGTTTTGAAAGGGATAGTCTCATGGAAGCTGAAGCCGCGAAGATGATCGGCGCCGGCCTTGCCGCCATCGGCATGATCGGGTCCGGTATCGGTGTGGGCAACATCTGGGCCAACCTGATTGCGACCGTCGGCCGCAACCCGGCCGCCAAGAGCAGCGTCGAACTCTACGGCTGGATCGGCTTCGCCGTGACGGAAGCCATCGCGCTGTTCGCCCTGGTCGTGGCGCTGATTTTGCTGTTTGCCGCGTAACGCGCACGGCCGCGACGGCGGACCTTGTGGACCTTGCGGCCGGCCTTTCCTCAGGAAGGGCCGGTCGGGGGACGCAAGCCGCCGCCGGCCGGCGGGGCGCGCCATCGCCCGCGCGCCGGGCCGCGCCACCGGCCAGCTGTTTCCCAAGATCCCGCCGGGAGCTTGGGCGCCACAAGCCGGGCTCGACCGTTCCCCCTTAGCCGCCACGCCCGCCGCGGGAGCTTCTGCCCATGCCTCAATTTGATTTTTCCACCTTTCCGTCGCAGATTCTCTGGCTGGTCATCACGATTTTCGCGCTGTACCTGGTCATGACCCGCATGGCCATTCCGCGCCTTGCCGAGGTGCTGGACCAGCGCCAGAAGATGATGGACGACGATCTGGAGCAGGCCGAGCGGCTGAAAAGCCAGACCGAGGCCGCCATCGCCGCCTACGAGACCGCCCTTGCGGAAGCCCGCGCCAAGGCCCATGCCGAAATCCGCGCCGTGACCGAGGCCGCCGACCGCGCCACGGCCGAGCGCACCGCCGAGGTCAACGCGCGTCTGGCCGTTCAGATCAAGGACGGCGAAACCCGTATCGTCAAGGCGCGCGACGCCGCGCTGGCCAATGTCCGCGAAGTGGCCGCCACCGTCGCCCAGGGGATCGTTTCCCGCCTGGCCGGCCTGTCGCTGGACACCAAGCGGGTCGACGGCGCCGTTGCCACCGCCCTTAAGGAGCACGGCCGATGATCATCGCCGACGCGCTTGCCTCTGAAACGGCGCACGCCGCCGGCGCCGCCCACGCGGCCCACCCCACCGGCTTCGCCGACCCTGCCTTCTGGGTGGCTGTTTCCTTTATTCTGGTGGTGACCTTCGTCTTCCTCAAGGCGCGGCGCAAGATCATGGCCTCGCTTGACGGCCGGGCCGCCGAGATCAAGGCCCGCCTGGATGAAGCCCGCTCGCTGCGCGAGGATGCGCAGGCGATGCTGGCCGACTATCAGCGGCGCCAGCGCGATGCCCTCAAGGAAGCCGAGGAAATCGTCCGCCACGCCCAGGAAGAAGCCCAGCGCCTGCGCGCCAAGGCCGAGGCCGATCTGGAAGCCTCGATCAAGCGGCGCGAGCAGCAGGCCATGGAGCGGATCGCCCAGGCCGAGGCCCAGGCCCTGGCCGAGGTCCGCAACACCGCCGCCGACATCGCCGTGACCGCCGCGTCCCGCCTGATGGGCGAGGCCCTGGGCGATGCCGACCGCTCCCGTCTGGTCGATGGCGCGATCAAGGACCTGCCCGGTCGTTTCAACTGACGGCCTGCTTTTCTCCGCTGTTGGCGGAGTTCTGAAAACAAATCAAACGACCCGGCTGCCCATGGTGGCCGGGTCGTTTGTCGTTGCGCGCCGGGCCGTTCGTCGTGCGCCGGAGGCTCCCGCCGCAGCCAGCCCCTGGCCGGTTATCGGACCTCGGCGCTGCCCGCCGGAGGGGCGGAGCCCGACAACAGCAAGCCCAGGTCCTCGGCGGTGAAGGGCTGTCCGGACGGTCCGGCTTGCCTCACGGCACGATGGAAGGCGTCCGCGCCGCTGTAGCCCAGCTTGCCGACCAGCAAGGCGACCAGGCCCTGGTCGATGGGGACGGTGCCGCGTGCCGGGGCCAGGGGGCCGGGAAGGGCGGAGCCAATTGGCGCGGCCACCCCCAGGCTGGATCCGGAATGGGTGGTCACGGTGCCTACGTGCACGGCCACGATGCGCGGCCCGTCCGAGTCCCAGATCACCAGGGGAGAACCCGAGTCGCCGCTGACCGTGTCGCAGTCGTGCAGCAAGGTCCCGCTTTTGTCCTGCCCCAGCAGGTGACAGCCAATATTGGCCGTTTGCACGTGGCGGCGATCGCTGCTGTAGCCCACCTGGACCAGGGGAAGGCCCCGCAGGGGATTCGGGCGGGTGCCGAAATGGCCCAGGCTGCCATCAAGGGGATGGGCAAGGTCGAGAACCGCCCAGTCCAGGGCCGGCTGGGTGGTCTTGCCCGAGGGGTTGGGGCGATAGGTGGGCGAGGGATGGGCGCGGGCCACGGCGGCGTGCTCGACCCAGGCGCCGCGCTGGTAGCCGGCCACGAATGTCAGACCCGAGGCCGGCATCCAGTTTTGCGTGCGGCGGTTCCACAGGCAATGGGCGGCGGTCACCACCTTGTCGGGGGCGACCAGGGTTCCGGTGCAAAACGAGCCATCCGAGCGGTTGACCCGTCCCACCGCCACCCAGGGCCACGTCGAGGCATCCACCCCGATGCGGTCATCCTCCCCCTTGAGCCCGGGCTTGAGGCGATGAAGCATCGCGTCATCGGATTCCCGGGGCAGCTCGGCCGCGGTTTGGGCGAACGCCGGCTCCGGCGGCAGCACGGTGGCGCCCAGCACCGCCATCGCCAGAAGACCCGGGACGGGCAGGTGGAAGCCCGCGCGCCGCTGCCGCCGGAACCGGCGTCGCCCGCCCCTCATTGCTGCGGGTCCGTCTCGGCCGGACGCCAGCCGGCCACGACCTCGGGCGGCGGCAGCAGGTCGGCGCCGTCCACGTAGGTCCAGTCGACCATCACGCCGTGCCCGTCGCGCAAGGCGGTGCGCCCCACCCAGGTGCCCATGGTGGACTGGTGGTCGGCGGGGCGGAAGGTGACATCCGCGTTGGGCAGGCTGACCGTCAGGCCGGACAGGGCGTCCACCAGCCGCTCGGGATCGGTGCCGCCGGCCCGCTCGATGGCCGCGCCCAGCGCGGCGAACGTGTTGTAGCCAACCAGCGAGCCCAGGAACGGGGTTTCATTCCAGCGTGCCCTGTAGGCCGACAGGAAGGCGTCGTGGGCCGGGGTCTTGATGTCGTACCAGGGGTAGCCGGTGACGATCCATCCTTCCGGAGCCTCGGCGCCCAGGGGGTCGAGGTATTCCGGCTCGCCGGTCAGCAGGCTGACCACGGAGCGGTTTTCGAACAGGCCGCGCACCGTGCCCTCGCGCACGAACTTGGGCAGGTCGGCGCCGAACAGGACATTGTAAATGGCATCGGGCTGGGAGGCTTCCAGGGCCTGGACGGTGGCGCCGGCATCCAGCTTGAACAGCGGCGGCCATTGCTCGGCCACGAAGGTGACATCCGGGCGCAATTCCTTGAGCAGGCTTTTGAAGCGCGCCACGGCGGCCTGGCCATACTCGTAGTTGGGGGCCACGGTCGCCCAGCGCTTGGCCGGCAGGCGCGCGGCCTCGCGCGCGAGCACGGTGGATTGCATCCAGGTGCTGGGGCGCAGGCGGTAGGTGTAGCGGTTGCCCTTTTCCCAGGTCACGGCGTCGGCCAGCGGCTCGGCGGCCAGGAACGGCACGCGATGCTGGGCGGCGAAGTCGGCCACCGCCAGCCCCACGTTGGACAGGAACGTGCCCGCCAGGGCCTGAACCCCCTGGCCCGAGATCAACTCCTGGGCGGCGGTCACCGCCTGGGCGGGGTCGCCGCCGTCGTCGCGGCTGATGACCTCCAGCATGCGCCCGCCCAGCAGGCCACCCTGGGCGTTGATCTGCTCGACGGCCAGGGTCCACCCGTTGCGATAGGGCAGGGTAAAGGCCGGGATCCGGCTATAGCTGTTGATTTCACCAATACGAATGGGATCGGCGGCGCGCGCCCGCCCCAGGAAGGAAGCGCTGATCACGCCGGCCGCGGTGGTGGCGAGGAACGCGCGTCGGCCCAAACGGGGCCCCGTGGGCAAAGAGGTCATGACAATCCCCCAGGTGAAGGGGGCCCCGAACAATCGGCCCCCCGTGGAAGGGAGAGTTTCGGGCCCGTCGGCCGTGTGTCAAGGGGGCAATGAAACGCGTTTGAAATCAAGAGGGGGGGGCTACGCCATGAAGAGCTTGACCAGAATCCCGACCTGTAGCGTCAGGACGGTACCCAGCATCCAGCGATGGATCATCAGTTCCGATCGGTTGGCGGCGATGTCGTCTTTCAGTTCCGTGCGCAAGGCGGCGAAGCCGGTTTCCATGTCGTGGCGCAAGGTGGCGAGGCCGGTTTCCATGTCGTGGCGCAAGGCGGCGATGTCGCCTTTCAGTTCGGCGCGCAAGGCGGCGATGTCGCCCTTCAATTCGTCACGCAAGGCGGCGATATCGCCTTTCAGTTCGTCACGCAAGGCGGCGATGTCGTCTTTCAGTTCCGTGCGGAGAGTGGCGAGGCCGGTTTCCATGTCGTGGCGCAAGGTGGCGACGTCGCCCTTCAATTCGTCACGCAAGGCGGCGATGTCGTCTTTCAGTTCCGTGCGCAGGGCGGCGAAACCGGTTTCCATGTCGTGGCGCAAGGCGACGATCTCTTCCTTGAGATCGGCTTTCGCGTCGAGGACATCCACCTTGGTCGCGGCCTGGGTGTCGAGAAACGCCGACAGGGCCTCGACCTGGGGACGGGTGAAGCCGGCTTCTTCAAGGCGGAAGGCGTGCACCGTCATGGGGGGGCTCCGGGTGTTGCAAGACACGCTTCATGATGGGCCGGTCGGACCCCGGTTTCAAGCAACCGACCGCGCGAACGGGCCGGTTACGACTCGGCGGGGGCCTGTTCGAGCACGGCCAGGAAGGCGGCGCCATAGCGGGCCAGCTTGCGCGCGCCAATGCCGTGGATGCCTTCCAGATCGGCGAGGCGGCGCGGCCGTCGGGACGCCATTTCGATCAAGGTGCGGTCGGGGAAAATGACGTAAGGCGGAACCGATTCGGTTTCGGCGAGCGTGCGGCGCACGACCCGCAGGGCCTCGAACAAGGCGCGGTCCTTGTCGGCAAGCGCGGGACGCGGGGCGGCGGTCGCGGGCGGGCGCCGGCCCGGCGTGCCCGAGGCCGCGTCGAGGACATCGGCGCGGACCAGGAACGGCTCGCCCTGGCGCAACACGGCATTGCCCCGGGGGGTCATGGTCCACCGGCCATGGGCCAGGAAGTCCGGTTCGATCAGGCCGGCGGCGTACATCTGGCGAAACAGGGCCCGCCAGACCGGGCGGGCGTGATCGCGTCCAACCCCGAACGTGGGCAGGTGGTGATGGTTCCACTCGCGCACGGCGTCGGTTTCGGTGCCCATCAGGATGTTGACCAGGTGCTCGGTCGCGAAGCGCTGGCCGGTGCGCAGCATGGCCGACATCACTTTCCGGGCCTCCACGGTGGCGTCGGTGGTGACGACACCATGCTGGCAGATGTCGCAATGGCCGCAGGGCTCGATGGTTTCGCCAAAGTAGGCAAGCAGGGTCTGGCGCCGGCAGCGCGGCGCCTCGCACAAGGCGAACAGGGCGTTCAGACGCTGGATATCGAGGCGTTTGCGGTCGTCGTCGGCGGCGCCTTCCTCGATGCGCGAGCGATACAGGCGCATGTCGTCAAGGCCGTAGAAGGTGAGGGTGTCGGCGGGCAGGCCGTCGCGGCCCGCGCGGCCGATTTCCTGGTAATAGGCCTCGATGGAGCGGGGCATGTTGGCGTGGCAGACAAAGCGCACGTCGGGTTTGTCGATGCCCATGCCAAAGGCGATGGTGGCGACCATGACCAGGCCATCCTCGGCCACGAAGGCGTCCTGGTTGGCCTCGCGCACCGCCTTGTCGAGTCCGGCATGATAGGGCAGCGCGCGCACGCCGGAGACGCTCAAGGCGTCGGCCAGGGCTTCGGTTCCAGCCCGGCTCGCGCAGTAGATAATGCCGCTGTCGCCCTTGTGGGCCTTCACGAACGCCAGGATCTGGCGGCGGGTGTCGGTTTTGGGCCGCATGGCCAGGAAAAGGTTGGGGCGGTCGAAGCCGCCCACGAAGCGTTCGGGGGGCTCGGGGAACAGGCGCTGTTCGATGTCGGCGCGGGTGGCGGTGTCGGCGGTGGCGGTGAAGGCCAGGGTCTGGATATTGCCCAGGGCCTGGCGCACCTGCCCCAGGGTCAGGTATTCGGGGCGGAAGTCGTGTCCCCACTGGCTGACGCAATGGGCCTCGTCGATGACCAGGGCCTTGATCGGGTGACGGGCCAGGTATTCCAGGGTCCCGGGCCGGGCCAGGCGCTCGGGCGCGACGTATAAAAGCAAGGGCTCGCCCGCGCGCAGGACGTCGCGCAGGTGCTGGTATTCCTCGGGCGAGGTGGTGGAGTTCAGGCTACCGGCCTCGACACCCAGCGCGCGCAGCTGGGCGACCTGATCGCGCATCAGGGCGATGAGGGGGGAGACAACGAGGGTCACCCCCGGGCGCATCAGGGCCGGAAGCTGGTAGCACAGGGATTTCCCGGCCCCGGTGGGCATGATCGCCAGCACGTCGCGCCCGGCCAGAATGGCGTCGATGATCGCCTGCTGGCCGGGGCGAAAGGTCTTGAAGCCGAAAACGCGGTGCAGCAGGGCCAGGGCGTCGCTGGCCAGCGGGGAAGACATGGCGCGAAGGGTCAGCCCATGCGATCGGCAAAGGTCCGGGTCGCCTGGACCAGGGCGGTGCGCACGCCGGGCTCCAGGGCGGAATGGCCGGCATCGGGAACGAAGATCAGCCGGCTGCCGGGCCAGGCGCGATGCAGATCCCAGGCCGAGACGGGCGGGCATACGACATCGTAGCGGCCCTGGACAATGGTGCAGGGCAAGGCCGCGATCCGGTCAATGTTTTCCAGCAGCTGGCCTTCGCGCAGGAAGCCGTGGTTGCGCATGTAATGGCATTCCAGGCGGGCGAGGGCCAGGGCGGCGCGGCCGTCGCCTTCGTCGGCGGGGCGCGGACGCAGGCGGGCGCAGGCGTCCTCGTAGGCACTCCACACCCGGGCGGCGGGCAGGTGGATGGTGGGGTCGGGGTGGACCAGGCGATGGTAATAGGCTTCCAGGGGATCGTCGCGCTCCTCGGGAGGCAGGTGATCCATGAAGGCTTCGGCGGCTTCGGGGAAGAAGCGGCCCATCCCCCTGAGGAACCAGTCCACTTCAAAGGCGCGAAACAGGAAAATGCCGCGCAGGATAAAGCCAAGGCAGCGTTCGGGATGGGCTTCCCCGTAGGCGAGGGCGAGGGTACTGCCCCACGATCCGCCAAAAATCAGCCACTGGTTGACTTCCAGGTGAACGCGCAGGATTTCCAGATCGGCGATCAGGTCGGCGGTGGTGTTGTCGGTGAGTTCGGCGAAGGGGCGCGAGCGCCCGGCGCCCCGCTGGTCCAGCAAGATGATCCGGTAGCGGGTGGGATCGAAATAGCGCCGGCAGAAGGGGGCGGTGCCGGCTCCCGGCCCGCCGTGCACGAATAAAACGGGGATGCCCTCGGGGTTCCCGCTTTCCTCCCAGTGCAAGACGTGCGGCCCTCCGACCCGCAGGCGCCCGGTGCGCCGCGACTCGGTGGCGGGATACAGGTCGGCGAGCAGGTCGGCGTGATCGCCCTTGCCCGACCCTCTGGCCGGGGCAAGGGGGTTGGAAAACAGCATGGCGTCCTGATTATGCATGTCGCGACTTCGAGCGTCGGCCATCCCTCATTTCCGCTCCCGAATGGTGTGTTGGCAAGAGGAGAGGCCGGATCCCCCGGAGGGGGCACGGCACGCCTCCTTGTTCCGGCGTTCCCCCGGTTTCCGGGAGGCGCCGGCGCGTGTGCGGTCCGGCCGGCCACCAGGAAGGTCTTGCGGCACCCAGGATGGACGCGGTTAGCGGCGGTTTCATGGGGTTCTTGTGCCACCGTCCGGACAGCTTGGCCATAAAAAGAATCACGGTTTCTCCCTTCGCGGGTCGAGGGGGCGGCCCGACGGCTGCAACGCGACGGTAAACTTGATTTAACTTTAGGCATATTGCGTCCGGCCCGCTCATCAAATAGCCTCCTTGTTCCCCGGAAACGAGCGAGGTATCGCGCTGCAAAACCAAAAAGAGTTTCCGTAGGGGAAGGAAAAAACGAAAAACGTCCTTCGAGGCGGCACAAGGGGGGGGACATGAATCAAATCACGCGAATGGACACAGGAATGATGGGGGTCGATGTGGGAAGCAGTCGCTCCTTGCCCGTGGGGGGCACGGGGGAAGGAGGAGAAAACGCCAACCCTGAGCAGATTATTGCCCTGACCGCCGATGTGCGCGAGATGACCGAGGATAAGATTGCCGAGATTCAGGCGATTACCGCGCGCACGCGCATTCTGGCCCTTAACGCGTTGATCGAGAGCGCGCGGGCCGGGGAAAGCGGACGGGGATTCGCCGTCGTCGCCGGCGAGGTGAAGGAGGTCTCGCGCGAGATTGCCGAGATCGCCACGGATTTTCAGGTTCAGCTTTCCTCGCGGGTCGAGGCGCTGGAGCGCATCGGGACCCGGATCGTGGAGCAGATGCGCGGACAGCGCCTGGTTGATCTCGCCTTGAACGCGGTCGAGCTGATAGACCGCAATTTATACGAACGCACCTGTGACGCGCGGTGGTGGGCGACCGACAGCGCGGTCGTCGCCTGCGTGACCGAGGCGTCGCCCCAGGCGGCGCGGCACGCCAGCCAGCGCCTGGGCGTGATTTTATCGGCGTATACGGTGTACCTGGATCTGTGGATCTGCGATTTGCAAGGCCGGGTTGTGGCAGGCGGGCGTCCCGATCAGTACAGGGTGCATGATCTGGATGTCTCGGGGGAAAGCTGGTTCAAGGACGCCCTGCGCACCACGTCGGGGGACACCTACGCGGTGGCGGATATCGCCCAAAACCGCGCCCTCGGCAACCGGCCCGTGGCCACCTATGCCGCCGCCATCCGCGAGGGTGGCGAGGCACGGGGCAAGGTTCTGGGTGTCTTGGGGATTCATTTCGACTGGGAGCCGCAGGCGCGCGCCATTGTCAAGGGCGTGCGCTTCGATCCCTCGGAGAGCGGGCGTTCGCGAGCCTTGCTCCTTGATGCGGCAGGTCGTATTCTTGCTGCCTCCGATGAGTGCGATGTTTTGAGCGGCCGCCTGGATCTGATGACGAACGGGGCTGTCTCGGGCCATTACCAGCAGCCAGACGGAACCGTCGTGGGGTTCCATCGTACCCCGGGGTATGAGACATACAAAGGTCTTGGGTGGTATGGGTGCGTGGTGCAGCGTCCGGGGGAGTGAAGAAAACGGTCGCGGGTGCAAGGTATTCCCCTCGGCATAAGGGGTAATGGCGCCAGACGCCTGGAAGCGGTCATGAGGCCGGCCTTTCTTGTTTCCCTGTTGGGGGAAACGAGAGAGGCCGGCTTTTTCCATCGGAAAGGACACCAACTACAATGCCGCAAACCTGTTCGGGAAGAGCGGTTTTTCTAATACTATTCTGAATGTCATTTTGTTTTTATTTATTTGAGCGTTCTCGGTTTTCCGTCTTCTGGGCAACAAAATCTTTTTCCTGTGCGGCGCACCGCCGCTTTTTGTGTTTGTTCCAAGGTGGATGATCGGACAACAAGGAGACTCCGTACTTTGAGGAGCCCCCTAAACAATTGTTGGGCTTGTCACGCCTTCGTCAATCTTCTAGGGTCACATCCTGTAAGTGGATTTTACTTATCGATTGTTTCGCCAAAACAACAAAAAAATGACTGCCGCAGCTTGAGGGATCGACATGAACCAACTGGCGTGGGTCGGAGGCTTGGCCGACCAGAGAAAACAGCCGGGGGTAGAGCCGGTGAGTGCCGCCACGGTGGACGAGGAAACGGCCAATCCCGAGCAGATCATCGCCTTGACCGGCGATGTCCGCGAAATGACCGCCGCCAAAATCGCCGAGATCCAGGCCGTGATGGGACGCACGCGCATCCTGGCCTTGAACGCGTTGATCGAAAGCGCCCGGGCCGGCGACGCGGGCAAGGGGTTTGCCGTGGTCGCGGGCGAGGTCAAGGAAGTCTCGCGCGAGATCGAGGATATCGTGCTGCATCTGCAGTCGGAGATGGCCGCCAAGGTTGAACGGCTGGAACGCATCGGCCACAACGCCCGTGGCCAGCGCCTGGTGGATCTTTCCTTGAACGCGGTCGAGCTGATCGACCGGAACCTGTACGAACGCAGCTGTGATGTGCGCTGGTGGGCCACCGATAGCGCCGTGGTCGATTGCCTTTCCGAGCCGAGCAAGACCGCCACTCAGTTCGCCTGTCACCGGCTTGGGGTGATCCTATCCGCCTATACGGTCTATCTCGACTTGTGGATCTGTGATCCCCAGGGGCGGGTGATCGCCAATGGCCGCCCGAATCGCTACGCCGTCCAGGGACAATCGGTGGCCGGGGAAGCCTGGTTCCAGGAGGCCCTGCGCACGACCAGCGGAGATGATTACGCGGTCGCCGACATCGCGATCAACGAAGCGCTGGATCATCAGCCGGTGGCCACCTATGCCGCCGCCATCCGCGAGGGCGGCGAGGCACGGGGCAAGGTTCTGGGCGTGCTGGGCATTCATTTCGACTGGGGCCCCCAGGCCCGGGCCATCGTGCGGGGCATGCGGCTGGACGACACCGAAACCACCACGTCGCGCGCCTTGCTGCTGGATGCCAAGGGGCGGGTGCTGGCGGCGTCCGACGATCGTGGCGTGCTGAACGAACGCATCCAGTTGAAGACCAACGGTCAGGATGCAGGCCACTATCAGCTGTCGGATGGAACCGTCGTCGCCTTCCACCGCACCCCGGGATACGAAACCTACAAGGGCCTGGGCTGGTACGGCTGCATCATGCAGCGTTCGACGTTTCGATGAGGACCGGGGGAAGCATGCTTCCCCCGGTTCCCGAAGGGCCTTGCCCTTCACGAGAAAGACGAGGCCCTTCGGAACGCCCCTATGAGAGGCGGGAAGCCTCGCGCTGGCCCAGCTTGACCAGGCAGCGGTCGATCCACTGCCGGGTCAGCTTTTCGGGCAGGCTGTTTTGCCCCAGACGCTGGGCCAGGGCGGCGAAGTCCACCTTGTCCAGCGGCTGATCCTGGTTGGAGCAGGTGAACACGATCACCGTTTCGCCGGTGGCGGGATCGACCTGCGGCTGGAGGCACTGGCCACAGATTTCCTTCATCATGCATTGCATCGGTGAGTTAATCGAGCCGATGGCGATGTGGTCGTCGCGCAGGAAGGGGGCCAGCACCCCGTGGCGGGCGCGGGCCACCGCTTGCATCATGCGATCCGAGCCAATGGCCAGGATGCGGTTGACGTCGGCCAGCGGCAGGGAGGCCGGACCCAGGCGTCCTTCCGCGTAGGCAACCATGGCGTCCACGATGTTGCCGACGAAGGTCAGATCCTGGGGCCGCTCGGGAGTGAAGCCCGGGGCTTGGTCGCAGCACCAGACCACGAGATCGGCGGCCGCGTGGATATCGTCCAGGCGGTAGCGATCGTTCACGCCCTTGTAGCCGGCGAAGTACAGAACCTTGTTGTCGCGCGCGCGCAAGGCGCGCCCGATCGAGAACAAGACGGCGTTGCCCAGCCCACCCCCGGCCAGCAGCACGGTTTCGTGGCGGGGCAAGGTGGTGGGGGCGCCGGTCGGACCCATGACAATGACCGGCTCGCCCGGGTTGAGGTTGGCCACCAGATCGGACGACCCGCCCATTTCCAGGACGATCATCGACAGCAACCCGGCCTCCTTGTCGACCCAGGCCCCGGTCAGGGCCACGCCTTCCATGGCCAAGGTGGTGTCGTCCACGCGCCGGGCGAAACGGTCGAAGTTTTGCAGGCGGTAGAACTGGCCGGGCTCGAAGCGCCGCGTGGCCGCCGGCGCGTGCACCACGATCTCGACGATATTGGGCGTGTGGCGCACGATGGCGTGAACCACCGGCCGGCAGTCGGCATTGAGGCGGGCTTGCAAGGCGGGCCCCTGGTCGGGCGCGGCCGGCCGCCTGGCCATCAGGCGGGTGATCACCGGGTAGCCCTGGCGGGCCGAGGCCATGGCCGCGACCACGTTGCCGGCGTAGCTGGGGTGCTGGTCGCCAAAGAAGCTCATGGCGGTGCCGTCCGGATTGAGGCGCATCAGCACCTGGGCCTCGGCCGGCTTGGGCTGGGGCTCGGGATGGACCGGGGCCCCGGTTTCGTCGATGGCCTGGAAGTACTTGCCATCCAACGGCAGCGGTTGGGCCCCGACCTCGCGCCCCAACACGGTGTTGGGCACGGTGCCGGCCGCGACAATGATGGTGCGCGCCGGCACGACATGCGCCTTGCGGGTGTTGGCATGGCGCAGGTGCAGGTGGCTCGCGTGGCCGAAGCGATCCAGCTCCACCTCCTCGGGGGCCAGGCGCTCGGCAAAGCCGATGCCTTCCTCGAAGGCCTTCTGCACTTCCTCGTGGTTGTTGCGATACGCGGGGGAATCAATCAGGCGGCGGCGATAGAAGATGGTGCCGCCCCCCCAGGCGCGCAGCATCTGGCGCAGGCGCGGCGCGCGCCCTTCGCGCTTGGCGTTGGCGCGTTCGACGCGCAGGGCGCGGGCGTGAACCAGGAAGTCCTCGGCGATCTCGCGTTCTTCCTCGCTCCAGCCGGCGCGCACGGCGGCCTCGCCGCGCTCGGCGACCAGGATTTCATAGCGGGCCAGGAATTTCTCCACCTGCACCGGGTAATAGGCCAGGGCCTCGGTGCAGGCGTCGATGGCGGTCAGGCCGCCGCCAATCACCGCCACCGGCAGGCGCACCTGAAGGTTGGCGATGCTGTCGCGCCGCCCCGCTCCGGTCAGTTGCAAGGCCATCAGGAAATCGCTGGCCTGGCGCACGCCCCGGGCGAGGCCATTCTTCATGGGCACGATGGTGGGGCGTCCGGCGCCCATGCACAAGGCCACATGGTCGAAGCCCAGGGCGAAGGCATCGTCGGGGGTCAGGGTCCCTCCCAGGCGCACGCCGCCGATCATGGTGAAGCGGGCCCGGCGTTCCACGAGCAGGCGGATCAAGGTCAGGAAGTTCTTGTCCCAGCGCACGGTGATGCCGTACTCGGCGACGCCGCCAAAGCCGCCCATCACGCGCCGGTCCAGGGGTTCGTAAAGGTCGCTCCAGGTCCGGATGGGACGAAACGGCACCCGGTTGCCGGCGGCATCGACCCCCGACACCGTGGGGTCCTGGGGCTCGATCTTCAGGCCATCGATCGCCACCACGGTGTGGCCGTCGTTGAGCAGATGGTGGGCCAGGGTGAAGCCGGCGGGCCCGAGGCCGGCGACCAGCACCGAACGCCCGCTGGCCGGACGGGGCAGGGGGCGGGTGAAATTCAAGGGATTCCAGCGGGTCAGCAGGCCGTAAATCTCGACACCCCAGGGCAGTTCCAGAACATCCTTCAAGACCCGGGTTTCGGCCTCGGGAATATTGACCGGGTCGCGCAGCTGGTTTTGGTACACGCAGGCCACCATGCAGTCGTTGCAGATGCGGTGACCGGTGCCCGCGCACAGGGGGTTGTCGATGGTGACAATGGCCAGCGATCCCAAGACAAGGCCCTTGGTCTTGGCCTCGTTCATTTCCGAGATGCGCTCTTCAAGCGGGCAGCCCAGCATGGCGCGGCCCAGCGGGCTGGTGGCGATGCCCCCGGCCTTGCGGTCGGGCATGCCGTGCGAGCAACTGTCGTGGCCGGTGTGGTGGCAGAAAATGCAGTAGTTGGTTTCATAAAGGCCGTGGGCCAGGTCGCATCCGGCGTCGGTCAGCCCGAACCCGTCGCGCTGGCGCAAGGCTTCCTCGGGCAGGCGCTGGCGCATGGCGCCGTCTTCCACGGCCTCGATGCCCGCGACCAGGCGCTGGGGATCGTGCTGGCCGGGCAGGCGGAACAGGACCCCGCCCGCGAAGCGGGCCTTGCCCTCGGGTGTCTCGGCGGCCCAGGCCGCGAAGTGGGTGGCAAGATCCAGGGCCTCGGCGTTGGCCTCGGGGGCGTCCATCCAGCGCATGACGGCGCGCGCGAAAGCCCGCTCGTCGTCCAGTGGCGCGCCGATCAGGGGGGCCAGCGCGGTTTCCAGGGCGGCGGGGTTTTCCAGGCGGGCCTCGGCCTCGCGGATGCGCTTGACCGCGATGCGCTGCACGAAGGCGCGCTTGCAGGCATACAAGGGGGCAAGGTCGTGGTGACGGCCCTGGGTTTCGGCCAGCGGGCCACTGATGGCGAACAGGCGGCCCAGGAAGTCGTCGAGGCAGGCGGCCAGCGACAAAATCAAGGCGGATTGGGCGCGGCCGTCGAGGGCCTCGGGCGCGGCGCGCGCGGCCGTCAGGGCCTCGGCCAGCGCCGGATCGGTTTCGGTCAGGTGTTCTTGGAAGGTCGCGTCGATCCGGGCCATGCCCTCGTCGGTATAGAGATCGGCGGCGGTGAAGCCCAGACCAAGGGCGGTTTCCCTAAGGAGGGCTTCCGTGTCGGGGATTTGGGTCATGCGTGTAGAGCCCTTGTCATGCACCGGGCGCCGGGGCCTCGCCAACCGGGGCCTTGAGGGCGCAAACGGGTTCAGACTACTCCCGACGGGGGCGGAAAAACCAGAGGCACTATCAGGAAAAACAAAAGGTTCAGACGTGGAACCAAAGGGTTCGAGAACTTTTTAGGGCCAGTGCAAAAAGAGCTTGAGCCCCAACGCCCCAACGTTTTCAATACTCGGCCGGGCTTGGCCCGAACCGACGATGGCGAGAGGGTGGGGTATGGATGCGTGGGATCCGGAGCTGTCCGACCGCTACGAAGGGCCACGTCTGCGCTCGGTGCACGACCTGCTGGAGCGGGTGCCGCTGAATGCCCCCTTGCGGGTGATCGACCTGGGATGCGGCACCGGCGAGGGAACCCGCCTGCTGGCGCGGCGCTTCACCGAGGCCCGGATCACGGCCGTGGAGGCCCAGGCGGTGGCCCTGGAGCACGCCCGCCTGCAAGGCGACGAGGGGGGGCGGATCGACTACATCCAGGCCGATCCGGCCCGCTGGAGCCCCGAGAGCAAGGTGGATCTGGTGCATTCCAGCGGCGCCTTGCAGCGCCTGGACGCGCACGAGGCCCTGTTGCCCCGGCTGCTGGACACGCTGGCGCCCTGGGGGGTGCTGGCCTTGCAGATGCCCCACAATTTCGATGAACCCTCGCACCGCTGCATCACCGAGTCGGTGCGCGCGGGGCCCTGGCGCGACCAGCTGGAGCCCCTGCTGGCCCCCGTGCCGGTGGCCCCGGCCGTGACGTACTCGCGCCTGCTGGCGCCCCGGGTGCAGTTCCTGGATTTGTGGGAAACGGTCTATCACCACCGCATGCGCGGGCCTGATCCCATCGCGGACTGGGCGCGGACCACCGCCTTGCGTCCGTTCCTGGCCCGCCTGACCGACGCCCCGTGGCGCGAGCGTTTCTTTGCCGATTTCACCACCCGCATGGCCCGGGCCTATCCCGAGGACGGCACCGGCCATGTGCTGTTTGCCTTCCGCCGCCTGTTCATCGTGGCGCAAGGACCGATCGCGTAACGGGGGCGGTTTCTTTTTTCGAAATCCCGGGGGCGGTGCGCGCGGCGCCGCTCCCGGGGGATCCGGTCAGGCGGACGCCAGGCGGTGGGCTTCCTCGGCGGCGCGGATCAGGGCCTTTGCCTTGTTGTGGCATTCCTCGTGCTCGCGCTCGGGCACGCTGTCGGCGACGATGCCCGCGCCGGCCTGAACGTGCATCACGCCGTCCTTGATCAGGCAGGTTCGCAAGGCAATGCACGAGTCCATCGACCCGTTGGCGGCGAAATAGCCCACGGCGCCGGCGTAGAAGCCCCGGCGCAGGGGCTCCAGTTCGTCGATGATTTCCATCGCCCGCACCTTGGGGGCACCCGACACGGTGCCGGCGGGGAAGCCGGCCAGCAGGGCGTCAACCGCGTCGTGATCGGGGCTGAGCCGGCCGGTGACGTTGGAAACCACGTGCATGACGTGGCTGTAGTACTCGACGATCATCTTTTCGTCGGGGCGGACCTTCACCGAGCCGATTTCCGACACCCGGCCCACGTCGTTGCGCCCCAGGTCGAGGAGCATCAGGTGCTCGGCCAGTTCCTTGGGGTCGGCCAGCAGGTCGGCGGCCAGGGCGCGGTCCTCGTCGGGGGTGGCGCCCCGGGGGCGGGTGCCCGCGATCGGGCGAATGGTCACCTCGCCGTCGCGCACCCGCACCAGGATCTCGGGGCTGGCGCCAACCAGATGGAAGTCCTCGAAGTCGATGTAGAACATGAACGGCGAGGGATTGGTCCGGCGCAAGCTGCGGTACAGGGCGAACGGCGGCAGGCGGAAGGGCAACGTGAAGCGCTGCGACAGCACCACCTGGAAGATATCGCCGGCCAGGATGTATTCCTTCGCCGCCTCGACCATGGCCATGTAGGCCTCGGGGGCCATGCACGGCGTCAGGGCCGGCGGGGTGGCCCCGGTTTCGGCCTTTTCCCGGCGATAGGGCAGCGTGCGTTGCAGGTCGGCCACGGCGTCGGCCAGGCAGACCTGGGCGGCCTCGTAGGCGGCGGCGGCACTGACCCCGGGCTGCGGGCGCACCGGCGTGACCAGGGTAATGCGGTGGGCCACGTTATCGAAAACGGCCATCAGCGTCGGGCGCATGAACATGCCGTCGGGGACGTTGACCGGATCGGGATTGGTGTCGGGCACCCGGGGTTCGGCCAGGCGCACGGCGTCGTAGCCCAGGTAGCCGGCGACCAGGGACGCCATGGGCGGCAGGTGGGCGGGCAGGTCGATCCGGCTTTCCGCCACCAGCCGGCGCAGCGAATCGAGGGTTTCGCCGTCATCGACGTAGGCCTGGGTATCGAAGCGGGCGTTGCGGTTGATCTCGGCCTTGTTGCCATGCGCGCGCCAGAGGATATCCGGCTTCAACCCGATGAACGAATAGCGCCCGCGCGTGTTGCCCCCCTCGACCGAGTCGAGCAGGAACGAATACGGACGGCCATCGGCCAGCTTGAGCATGGCCGACACCGGTGTTTCCAGGTCGGCGACCAGATGGGTCCAGACCACCTGAGGCGTCCCGGCGTCGTAGGCCTGGGCAAAGGCGGGGTCAAGACCGGGTAAGGCGATGGGCATGGGACAACGCTCCCGCAAGGAGGAGGATTTAGCGGCCGGGTTGGAGGGCGTCACGAATGACGTCCTGGTGAATGGTGACCCCGATCTTGCCGGCCAGGGCCTGGACATAGCCGTCGAGCAGATCGTTGCTCAGGGTCCGGCTGATCTGGTCGGCCAGGATCTTGCGTTCGGCGGCGGCCACCTCGGGCGACGGGGGATGGATGCCCGTGACCTGAAGGACGGCGGCCCCCTCGGGCAGGAGAACGCGGGCGACTCCGTTGACCTCGGTTTCGAACAACGCCTTGATCACGGCCGGATCCAGGTCGGCCCGGGCATCGTCCTGGGCAAGGCCGGTGCGTCCGCCGCGCACGACCGCCGGGACGGGTTCCAGCACGCTGCCCGGCGTGGCCTTGGCCAGGGCGTCCAGGCTTTCCCCGGCCTGGGCGCGTTCGGTCAGGGTCTGGGCCAGGGCCTGGAGGGCATCGATCCGGGATTGGGCCTGCCACAGCGCCACCACGTCGGCGCGCACGTCGGCCAGGGGGCGGGGGGTGGCCGGGGTGACGTGATCCAGGCGCACCAGGGTATAGCCGCGATCGTTTTCCTTCATCGGCCCGGTTTCGCCTTCCTTCAGCGAAAAAACGGTGTCCAGGGTGTCGGTGCCGCCGGGCAGGTCGGCCACCGGCGCGCCATCGGGGCCGTTGCCCTGGCGGTCGAGTGTCACCTGGATCGGGGTCACGCCGATCTGGGCGGCGGCGTCTTCCAGCGAGGCCCCGCCGGCCAGGGCGTCCTCGATCCGGGTCGAAAGGGTGTACAGGGCTTCCAGGGCGCGGTCCTCGGCCAGGCTCGCGCGGATTTCGGCGCGCACTTCCGAAAGCGGACGCAGCGATTCGGGGGTGTCGGCGGAAACCAGGAACAGATGCCAGCCGAAATCATCCTCGACCGGCTCGCCGACGATGCCGACGGCTTGCGCGAACAGAGGCTCGGCCAGGGGGGCGGGCAAGGTCTCGCGGGTCACGGTGCCCATGTCCACGGGGCCGGTGCCGCCCTGGGCCCTGGTGGCGTCCGCGAGCGACTGCCCGGCCCGGATCGCGGCCAGGGCCTGCTGGGCGGCCTCGCGGCTTGGGAACAGGGATTGCGACACGGCGCGCGACGCCGCGGTCATGTACTGGTCGGCGCGGGCGTCGTAGGCTTCCTGGATGGCGTCGTCGGGAACATCGATGTCCCTGGCCACCGCCGCGGCGGTCAGCGGCACGATCGTGGCCGTGCGTTGCTCGGGGGTGGTGAACCGGGCGAGCGCCTTGGTGTACACCGCTTCCAGCACGGCCGGGTCGGCGGGCTCGGCCGGCGGCTGGGGCACGGCTTGGTCGGTCAGGCGCAGCACCTGGCCCTCGCGGCGCTCGGAGGCGTGGCGGGCCAGGGTGTCGACCAGGAATGCCGGGGGCTGGACGCCATCCGCCACCGGGCGCAGCAAGGCGGTGCGCACCAGTTCCTGGCGTCGGGCCTCGACGTACCCCGCTTCGCTCAATCCGTTGGCGGCCAGGATGCGGGCCAGCTTGTCGCGGTCGAACCGCCCGCTGGCGTCTTGGAACAGGGGATCGGTGTGGATCACCGTGCGCAAGGTTTCGTCGGTCGCGGTCAGGCCAAAGGCCTGGGCGCCCTGGGTAAGGACCGCCTCGTTCACCAGCCCGCGCACGCTCTGATCCAGGAAGCCCAGCGCGATGGCCTGTTCGGTGGGCAGGTTCAGGCCCTGGCGGCGCAGGCGCGAGAGGTCGTTGTTGAACTGTTCGCGCACGCGCTCGGCGCTGAAGGCCTGGTCGCCGACCACCACGGCCGGGACGACGGTGTGGCCACGCACGACGTAATCGGCGACGCCCCAGATCCCGAAACTGAGCACAAGAAGGCCAAGAAGGGTTTTCGCGATCCAGGATTTGGACCCTCGGCGCAGGGCATCAAGCATGGCGAGGCAGCGTCTTTCGCAAGGAAGGGAGGGCCAGGGGGCCGCAAGGGCCGGGCGGCGGGTCGTTTAAACCCCCGGCAGGGGGCGAGGCATCATAGGAATGGCCCCGTTTCCCCGCAACCGCCAACTGAGCCTTCCGGGTATGTCCCTGCCCGGGGGCGCGAGATCGCACCTGCTCAGAAAAAAACGTCCTCCAGGGGGGGCATGCTTTGCTGATGTGGACAATGGAACGCCACCTGGGCGCCGTCCACCGACAGCACCACCGCCACCCCCGTGGCGGGATCGGCCAGGTCGTGCACGATCTGGTCGTAGAGGTCGAGTACGGCGGCGTTGGCCACGGTGCCCGAAAGAGCATCGTCCCCCAGGGGACGGTCCTGGTGGCGGATGCTGACGATCAGCGAGCTGTTGCAGGGCTGGCACCGCATGGCGCAAAGACCCATTCCCGTACCCTCCCGTTTCCCCTGGGTGAGTGGACGATCCACGACCAGATGTGTGATTTCGACTCGAAACGGACAAGAGTAAGGGTGAGTATTTTAGTAAGGTATCGCCCCGTTCCCGGACCCGGGTGTTCAGCGCCCCGGCGTAGCCTTACCGGGGCGTGCCGGCGCGGGCGCGACAGGCGGGGGCGGCCGGGGCGGCGGGGGGGCGCAGGTGGCGGTATTCCCCGAAGCGGGCGAACTCGCGGGGCAGGGCGCCGGCCTGGATGGCCTGGGCGAGGCCGTCGGGGTCGCGGACCACCAGACCGCCCAGGCATCCCACGCCATAGGCATGCAGGCGGGGCGACAGGGGGGTGCCGGGGCCGACCAGGGCAACCTGGGCGCCCTGGGCCAGGCGCAGCAGGCGGGGCAAGGAACGGTTGAGCAAGGTGGAGGCGGCCAGCACCAGCCCGGCGCATCCGGGCAACAGGGCATCGGCGGCCGACAGGGGAAACTCGCCCGGGCGCGGGTTGGCCTCGATCACCTGGGCATCGGGCAGGATCTCGGCCAGACCGGGGAAGGCACCCATCACCACCGTGCGCCCGGGCAGGCCGGCCAGGGTATCGGCGCCGTTGCCCGGGCCGGTGTCGAGGTCGAAGCGGTTGGCGTGGGCGTTGATGGCGGCGACGGCCAGGGCCATGTCGATGGGGTCCCAGGCCTGATGCAAGGCGGCCAGCTGGCGCAGCGAGCGCCGGCGCATCGGGGCGAGGCGGGCGGGCAGGTCGCGGGGCGCGCCCGACAGGTGGGCAAGCCCCACCCCGCAAGGTCCCTGGACCATCAGCCAGCGCGGTCCGCACACGATGCGGCGCACCTCGTCGTCCTCGACGCCCTGGGCCAGGTCGGCGTACAGGCGTTCGGGTCCCCACCACTGCCACAAGGCGGCGGGGGTGGGCGGCAGGATGGCGCCCCGCGATCCGGCGAAATCAAGCCAGCGCGGCAGTTCGGTGGCGGGCAGGGCGGTGAGGATCGGCATGCCCTGGCCGCTTCCCTCGCCCAGGGTGGCCATCATTTCGCGGGTCGCGCCCTCGAAGGCATCGAAGGGGCTGAGAACCACCAGGTCCACGTCCTCGCGCAGGGCGCGGCGCAGGCTGCCGGCGGCCATGCGGTGGGCATGGGGCACGGTTTCGGCGATGGCGACCCCGGCACTGGCGAGGTCGGCGACGGCCAGGGTTCCCTCGCGCGGGCGGCGCACCGATCCGGCGATGCGAAAGCCGCGCTCGCGCAAGGTGGTGGCGAAGGTTTCCAGCAGGTCCTCGACCGGCGCGCCGGCTTCGTGCAGCACCACGCCGGCCCGGATCCAGGGGGCCTTGATTGGCTCGAACATCGCGGGCCCTCCCATGCCTGACCGCCGGGGACAAGGCGCGCCCCGCCGGCTTGGTTGCCAAGGGACGAAGCCAGGGGCCCGTCCCTTTCCAGGGGAAAACGCCCGCTCCCGCTGCCCACCCGAAGGGCAGCCGGGATTCCCCTGCCTTCCGTTCAGGCGATCATGGCCGGCCGCTTGCGTCAAGAGGCGGGGTGTTGTTTGTCGAAACCTTTGGGTGATTTTCGATCGCCTGGGCGAAATCCCATTTGTCGGCAAAGCCCAGGGCCAGGGCCCGGGCGGCCAGGGCGGGCACGGTGTCCCCGCCTTCCCGGGCCATGAAGGCGGCCAGTTCCTGATGATAGACCGGCCAGCGGGCGGGGTGCCCCAGCGCCGCCGCGACCTGGGCCGCCTGGGCCACCACCACCTCGGGCCAGGCCAGGGCGGGGATCAGGCCCCAGGCCCGCTGGTCGTGCAGGTGAACCAGGGCGGCGACGGCGGCGACCACCAGGGGATCGCGCTCAAGCACCAGGCCGTTGGCGCGCAAGGTGTCGGCCGGACCCGGCGGCAGGTGGGCGGCGGCGGCCCCGGCCAGGGCGCCGGGGCAAAGCCCGAAGCGGCCGAGCAGGCGCCCCGCCGAGGCCTGGCGGGCGGGATCAAGGTCGTTTTGCCAGGCCAGCGCCTCGCGCAGGGCGGCCCGCACCGCGCGCCCGATCAGGGCGCCCAGGGCCACGTGATGCCCCGCCGAGGTGAGCGGACGCGCCCCGGCGCGCGGGGCCAGGGCCATGATCTGGTCGGTGCCGGTGCCGGTGGCCAGCGACGCCGACAGGCGCGAGGGAATGGAAAGCTCCTGCAAGACGCTGCACTTGGCTTCGGTCGCCACGCTCACGCCTTGCACCAGCACCCCGGGGAGCACCGGCTGGCTGACGGCGATCACGGTGGTGATGGTGCCGTGCGCCGGTGGCGCCGGCGGGGCCGGGGCGGGCAGGGGGGCGAAGCCCCCGGCGCCCTCGAACAGGCTGGGGGGATCGCCGGCGCGGGCCGCGTTGCCCTCGATGCCGGCGGTGACCAGGGCCAGCACCGAAAGATCCTGGCAGTCCTGGCGCGAGACTCCGAGGCCGCGCATGCCGGCGGCGGTGGCCATGCCGCTGGCCGGTCCGGCCAGGCCATGGCGGGCCAGCAGGGCGTCTTGGTAGGTTTCGGGCTCGGTATCGAGCCGCTCCAGCCCCTCGACCCAGTGGGCGGCGGGCTCGCAGCACTGGTGATTGAACACCAGGTCAAGGGTCTCGCTAAAGCCGCCGTTGGCCCGGCCGGTGGAAAGCACCTGATGAGGCACCAGGAAGCGCACGCTCAGCAAGGTGCCATCGCGGTGCACTTCCAGGGTATCGAAGTAGCGGGCCAGGAGCATGGGGATCGCCAGGGCAGGACAACAACAAGAAAACGGCGCGGTTCGGGAAGCCCCCACCCTCGCGGCCCGGGGGAACGCGGGGGCGGGGGCTCGCTCTTACGCCGCGCTGGTGGTTTCGGCCAGGGCGTCGCGCACGCACGCGCACAGGTCGGCGACCACCTGGGCCACCAGGGTTTCGTCCTCGGCCTCGGCCATGACCCGGATCAGGGGTTCGGTGCCGGACTTGCGGATCAACAGGCGCCCGCGCCCGGCCAGGGTGGCCTCGGCGGCCTGGATGGCGGCCACCATCCGGGGGGAGGCCAGCAACGAGGCGGGATCGGCGCCCGCCACCCGCACGTTTTCCAGGCGCTGCGGCAGGGGCTCGAACACGCTCAGGATCTCGCTCGCGGGCCTGTCGGCCTCGACCAGGGCGGCCAGGATCTGCAAGGCGGCCAGCAGGCCGTCGCCCGTGGTGGCGTAGTCGCCCAGCACCACGTGCCCCGACTGCTCGCCTCCCAGGTTGTAGGAGTCCGCGCGCATGCGATCGACCACGTAGCGGTCGCCCACGGCGGTGCGGATCAGGCGCACGTCGTGGGCGGCGAACAGGCGTTCCAGGCCCAGGTTGGACATCACGGTGGCAACCACGGCGCCGCCTCGCAAGGTGCCGGCCCGGGCCCAGTCGCAGCCGATGCGGGCCAGGAGCTGGTCGCCATCGATGATCGCGCCCTTTTCGTTGCACAAGATGACCCGGTCGGCGTCGCCATCCAGGGCAATCCCCAGGTCGGCGCCCTCGCAGCGCACGGTTTCACGCATCAGATCGACATGGAGCGAGCCGCAGCCGCGATTGATGTTGGTGCCATCGGGCGCCACCCCGACCGGGATCACGTCGGCGCCCAGTTCCCACAGCACCCGGGGCGCGACCTTGTAGGCGGCGCCGTTCGCGCAGTCGAGGACGATCCGCAGCCCGTCCAGGCGCCGGCCGCGCGGGAAGGTGCTCTTCACCGCCTCGATGTAGCGCCCCGCGCAGTCATCCAGGCGGCGGGCGCGGCCCAGGGCGTCGGGGGCGGCGCGATGGTTTTCCAGGCCATTGGCCATCAGGGCCTCGATGGCGATTTCCTGGGCGTCGGTCAGCTTGAAGCCATCGGGGCCGAACAGCTTGATGCCGTTGTCCTGGAACGGGTTGTGGCTGGCGGTGATCATCACCCCCAGGTCGGCGCGCAGCGAGCGGGTCAGCATGGCCACGGCCGGGGTGGGCAGGGGACCCAGCAGCACCACGTCCATGCCCACGCTGAGAAACCCGGCCGCCAGCGCCGGTTCCAGCATGTAGCCCGACAGACGGGTATCCTTGCCGATGACAACGGTATGGCGGTGATCGCCGCCGCGCAGCAGGTGACCGGCCGCCATGCCCACGCGCAAGGCCGTTTCGGCGGTCATCGGCTCGGTGTTGGCGGTGCCGCGCACCCCATCGGTTCCAAACAGCTTGCGCACCCTTGAAAAATCCTTGTGCAAAATCGAAGGGGGAGGAAAAAGACGGGACGGGGACGGGGGCGGGTGAGGCTACAGGGCCCGGCCCATGGCCAGGGCCTGGACGGTTTCGGCGACATCGTGGACCCGCACGAAATGGGCGCCGCGCCGGGCGGCGGTTTCGGCCACCACCAGCGAGCCGGCCAGGCGATCCCTGGCCGTTTCCACCCCGGTGACGGCGCCAATGAAGCGCTTGCGGCTGGCGCCCACCAGCACGGCCGTCCCCAGGCCCAGCAGAAGGCCCAGATCGGCCATGATTTCCAGGTTGTGGTCAAGGGTCTTGCCGAATCCCAGGCCGGGATCGACCGCGAGCAGGGCGTCGTCGAGGCCGGCGGCGCGGCAGGCGTCCAGGCGTTGGTCCAGCCAGTCGCACACATCAAGCGCCGCGTCGTGGTAGCGCGGATCGGCCTGCATGGTGCCGGGCTCGCCTTGCATGTGCATGATCACCACCGGGGCCTTGCGGGCGGCGGCCAGGGCCAGCGCGCCCGGCGCGCGCAGGGCATTGATGTCGTTGAGGATGCGCGCGCCCGCGTCGAGGGCGGCGGCCATGGTTTCGGTGTTGCGGGTATCGACCGAGACCACGGCGCCCCGTTCGGCCAGGGCGCGGATCACCGGCACCACGCGCTCGATTTCCTCGGCCGGGGACACGGAGGCCGAACCGGGCCGGGTGCTTTCGCCCCCGATGTCGAGCACGTCGGCGCCGGCCTCCAGCAGGGCCAGGGCATGGGCGAGCGCGGCCTGGGGGGTGGCGTGGTCGCCGCCATCGGAAAAGCTGTCGGGGGTGGCGTTGACGATCCCCATCACCAGTGGCCGCCCGGGAGGCAGCGCGAGGCCGGCGAAGGGCGGACGGGCGTGGCCCAGGCGGGCGAGCCGGGAGTCCAGGGCGTGGGCGACGGCCGGGCCTTCGTCCCGGGCCCAGGCGCGAGCCTCGGCGAGGGAAGCGCAGGCACGCAAGGGCGCGGTTTCGGGGACGGGACGCAGGCGCAAGCCCACGGCGGTGAAGGCCCGGGCCGGATCGCCGGCCAGGGGCAAGGCCAGGCCAGCCTCGATCAAGGGGGCGGCGTCGGGACCTTCCACCATCCCGGTGGGGACAAGGTGCAAGGCCGGGGCAACATCCGTGGCGCTCCTAGCAAACACGCCCCGCGGCAAGGCGGGGCGTGGCTGGGGGGCCACGGCCGGCGCGGGCGCGCCGGCAGAGGCGATGGTCATGGGATCAGGCTCCCGGCTGGGGCGCGGATCCGAAGCCGGTCGGACCGCTGGTCGGCACCGAGGCCCGGCGTCCTCCCGAGCGGGGCGGCTGCGGGGCCGGTTCCTCGGGGCGGTTCAGGGGCTCGCCGCGCAAGAGGCGGTTCACCTCGTCGCCCGACAGGGTTTCGTATTCCAGCAGGCCGCGCGTGATGATTTCCAGCTCCTCGCGGCATTCCGACAAGATGCGCCGGGCCGACGCCTCGCCTTCTTCCACGAAGCGGCGGATTTCCTCGTCGATCAGGCTGGCGGTACGCTCCGAGACGTTCTTGTGCTGGGTCACCGAATGGCCGAGGAACACTTCCTCCTGGTTATCGGTGTAACGCAGGGGGCCCAGCTTTTCCGAAAAGCCGAACTCGGTCACCATGCGTCGGGCCATCTCGGTGGCCTGCTTGATGTCGTTGGACGCGCCCGTGGTCACGTTGTCGAGGCCGTAGACCAGTTCCTCGGCCACGCGGCCGCCAAAGGCCATGGCGATGCGCGCCTTCAGTTCCTTGAGCGAGTAGCCATAGCGATCGCGTTCGGGCAGCGACATGGTCACGCCCAGCGCGCGCCCGCGCGGGATGATGGTCACCTTGTGCAGGGGGTCGTGGTCTTCCTGCTTGAGGGCGATCAGGGCGTGGCCGGCCTCGTGATAGGCGGTCTTTTCCTTTTCCTCCTCGGTCATGACCATCGAGCGGCGCTCGGCGCCCATCAGCACCTTGTCCTTGGCTTCCTCGAATTCGGTCATGGTCACCACGCGCTTGCCCTTGCGCGCGGCGAGAAGGGCGGCCTCGTTGACCAGGTTGGCGAGGTCGGCGCCCGAGAACCCGGGGGTGCCGCGCGCGATCACCTTGGCGTCCACGTCCGGACCCAGGGGGGTCTTGCGCATGTGCACGCGCAAGATCTTCTCGCGGCCCATGATGTCGGGGTTGGGCACCGTCACCTGGCGGTCGAAGCGGCCCGGGCGCAGCAAGGCGGGATCAAGCACGTCGGGCCGGTTGGTGGCGGCGATCAGGATGACGCCCTCGTTGGCCTCGAAACCGTCCATTTCAACCAGAAGCTGGTTCAAGGTCTGTTCGCGTTCATCGTTGCCACCGCCGAGGCCCGCGCCCCGGTGCCGGCCGACCGCGTCGATTTCGTCGATGAAGATCAGGCACGGCGCGTTCTTCTTGCCTTGCTCGAACATGTCGCGCACGCGGCTCGCGCCCACGCCCACGAACATTTCCACGAAGTCCGACCCCGAGATGGTGAAGAAGGGCACGTTGGCTTCGCCCGCGATGGCGCGGGCGAGCAAGGTCTTGCCGGTGCCCGGCGGGCCCACCAGCAACACGCCCTTGGGGATCTTGCCGCCCAGACGCTGGAATTTCTGCGGGTCGCGCAGGAATTCAACCACTTCTTCCAGCTCTTGCTTGGATTCGTCGATCCCGGCCACGTCCTCGAAGGTCACGCGCCCCGTCTTTTCGGTGAGCAGCTTGGCGCGCGACTTGCCAAAACCCATCGCCTTGCCACCGCCCGACTGCATCTGTCGCATGAAGAAAATCCACACGGCGATCAGAAGCATGAACGGGAACCAGGAGATCAGCACGCTCCACAAGGTGGGCACGTCGCTTTCCACCGGCTTCGCGGCGATCTGCACGCCGCTTTCGCGCAGGTGCTCGACGAGGCTGGGATCCTGGGGGGCGTAGGTCGAAAACGCGCTGCCGTTGACCAGATGGCCGGTGATCGCGTCCCCCTTGATCATGACGTCGCGCACGTCGCGGGATTCGACGCTGGCCAGGAAGTCGGAATAGGGGATCGACGTGAGGGGGCCCTGCGGCGCCGACGTCTGGAACAGGTTGAACAAGACGACCAGAAGAACGGCGATGATGATCCACAGGAGCAGATTTCTGCTGATGTTCAAGTGAGTTACCCTTTCGAACCAGACTCGTGCGCACCCAGCGCCCGTTCACCGTTCCCAAGGGCACGCCCCCAGGGCCAACAAGGGAGGGGGCGATGCCAAGGCGGTCAACGGGGAATGTAGGGGGCGTCGGGCGCCGCCTCAACCCGCAAAGCGGCTGGGCTCAGGGGGAGAAGGGGGGCAAATGTCGCTTCCAGTGCCTCAAGCCCCATGTCGGCCCCCCACAGGGCGGTCAGGGCCGGGGTATTTACCCACCCCAGACCCGGCACCGCCAGCAGCGGACGGCGCACGGGAGCGATGTCGGGCGTGTCAGCCACCAGGGCCGGAAGCGTGGCCCGGAGGGGCAGGGGAGGGAGCTTGGCCCGGAGGGGCAGGGGAGGCAAGGCTTCCGGGAGGGCGGGGGCCGTGACCGGCGGCAGGCGGTGGCCCAGGCCAACCACGGCGACCCCGGGGCCGGGCACCGTCACGCGAAAACGGCCATCCCAGACCAGGGTCTGGCCGGGGCGCAGGGGGTGGGCCACGCGCTCCAGCCCCCGGCATTCGCGGCAGACCATCAGATGATCCGCCCCTTCGGCCCGCCACAGGCAGCCGGCCCGGGCCACGGCATGGCCGGGCGCGGGGGGCGCGGCGAGGAGGGGAAGCAGGGCCCGGGGATCGGCGCTCCAGGCCCGCCCGGCGAGGGAGGCGGCGGCCCAGGCCAGGGCGGCCACGCGGTCGTCGGTACGAAAGGGGGCGTCGGAAGGGGAGGGGAGCGCGGCGCGCGCGAGACGCAGCCAGCCCGGCCCCGCGTCCGTCACCATCCAGGCGAGGGCCCGACCCAGGCGTTCGGCGCGGGCCGAGCGTTCGTGTCCGGCCCGCGCGGCGACCCGGGCCAGGGCCGGCGCGGACAGGCCGAGGCGGCCGAGGTCGGGCAAGGCCTGGCGCCAGCGCACGCGCTCGAACGCCGGGTTGGCGTTGGAAGGGTCCTCGTCCCAATCCAGGCCGCGCGCCTGGGCGGTGGCGATCAAGGCCGCCTTGGGCAGGCCCAGGAAGGGCCGCAGGATCCGGGCCTGGGGGCGAAGGGTCACGGGGGCCATCGCGGCCAGCCCATCGGGACCGCTGCCCCGGGCCAGGCGCTGCAACACGGTTTCGGCCTGGTCTCCCTGGTGGTGGGCCAGCAGCAGGTGCAAAACGCCGTGTCCGGCGCAGGCGTCGAGCAAGGCGCGCAGGCGAAAGGCGCGGGCCTCGGCCTGGAGGGCGGCGGGCGGCGGGGGATCGGGGCGGGTCAGCACCAGCGCCTGGGCTCCCAGGCGGGCGGCCAGGGCCACCACCCGGGCGGCTTCGGCGCGCGCGGCCG
This sequence comes from Pararhodospirillum oryzae, assembly GCF_007992075.1. Classification (GTDB taxonomy): domain Bacteria; phylum Pseudomonadota; class Alphaproteobacteria; order Rhodospirillales; family Rhodospirillaceae; genus Pararhodospirillum; species Pararhodospirillum oryzae. Next base: position 1,237 of record NZ_BJZO01000014.1, on the reverse strand, counting down.
GGCGCAGGCCGTGATCCACGCACAAGGCGAGCACCAGGCCGCCCCGTGCCCGCGCCCACTCGATGGCAAGGGCGAGCAGGACAACGCTGTCCACGCCGCCCGACACCCCCACCGCCAGGGCGGGAGCGGGCTCGAACGGCCCCAGCGGGGCCATCAGGCGGGCGAACGCGGCGGAGTCGATGGGGACGGCGGCAGGGCCGGCGGAGGCGCGGGCAGGCATCGCCGGGGGCCGGCGGCGGGTCAGCAGCCCAGGCGGCCCATTTCGGACTGGGCGCGGCGCTTGATGGCGTCGGCGGCCTTGGGGTACTGGCCTTCCAGGCGACCAAAGGCGGCACAGGCTTCGCGGGTCTTGCCCAGGTTGCCGAGCGCCAGCCCGAGCTTGAGCAGGTTGTCGGGACCCTTGGAACTGTCGGGATAGGTCTGGTAGCCGGTCATGAAGGCCACCGCCGCCTGCTCGAAGTCGCCGCGCACGTAGTAGGTTTCGCCCAGCCAGTACTGAGCGTTCCCGGTCAGCTTGCCCTTGGGGTATTTCTGGATGAACGCCTTGAGGGCCTGTTCGGCCGAGGGGTAATCCGCGTTGCGCAGCAACGAGAAGGCGTAGTTGTACTGATCGCTTTCCGAGCCCTCGGGCAAGGCCACCGGGCCAGCGGGAGCGGGGGCGGCCGGGGCGGTGGCGGCCGGCTTGCCGGGCGCGGGCTTGGTCGCGGCGCCGGGCGCGGTCAGGACCCCGGAGGCCGGAGCCGTCGCGCTGGCGCGGCCGGTGGCGGGGGTGGCCGGAGCGGCGGCGGATCCACCGGTCGGGTTCCCTTCCAGGGCATCCAGGCGATAGGTGATGTCGCCCAGGGCGGCGTCGAGCTGCTGCTGGAGCTTGGTATTCTGGTGGCGCGTTTCTTCCACCCGGCCGGTGAGGTCCTGGACGAGGCGCTCCAGTTCGCTCACGCGCACCTGCAAGCGGCCGATCAGTTCCTGGGTCGCCTGGGTGTAACCGTCCTGGGCCTGGGCACCAGGGATGCCGGTCAACACCAGGGGGAGGACCACGGCCAGGGTCTTGCCCAGGCGGAGCGGGCGGCGCGCCTGGACAGGGCAAGAGCGCGGGGCGAAGGGCGGAACCATCATGACGGACTCTCGCATCGCAGCGGCAAGGAAGGAAAAAGAGGATGCAAGAACGAGGAGGCCCGCGCAAGGAAACAAGCAGGAGGCACGCTTGCCCTTGCGGGCTCTCGGTCGTGCGGTCAAA
>NZ_BJZO01000013.1 GCF_007992075.1 Pararhodospirillum oryzae | reverse complement strand
CCGTTGGTATCACACAAAGGGATCTGGAGTCTGTCCGCTTCAACGTGAAACGGAAGGCTCCAACGCCCGCGCCGGACGATCCCCTTCGGGCAAAAAAACACCCGCCCGGCCAAAAAGGCAGCGGGCGGGTGAAATCAAGGCGTTGGGTGGACGAACCCCTTAGAGGGCTTCGTCGTCGTCCCCGTCGCCCAGCTCGCTGTCGAGCTCGGCTTCCAGGGAGTCCTCTTCCACCATGTCTTCCTCGGCCTCGGCCTCGGCTTCGTCGCTCGCCACGGCGCGGGCTTCGTCCTCGGTGCGGGCCACGACCACGACCAGGGGAACGACCACTTCCGGGTGCAGCGACACGCGGGTTTCGTAGCGGCCCAGGTCCTTGATCGGCTGGTTCAGCAGAACCTGCTGGCGGCTGACCACGTAGCCTTCCGCCTTCAGGCCGTCGGTGATGTCGCGCGCGGACACCGACCCGTACAGCTGACCACCCTCGCCCGCCTGACGGATCATGATCAGGGTCAGGCCTTCCATGCGCGCCGCGACCTGTTCGGCTTCCGAGCGCCGCTTCAGGTTCAGGGCTTCCAGCTCAGCCTTGCGCGCCTCGAAGACCGCCATGTTCGCCTTGGTCTTGCGCAGGGCCTTCTTTTGCGGCAACAGGAAGTTGCGCGCGTACCCATCCTTGACCTTCACGGTATCACCCATGAAGCCCAGCTTTTCGATCCGCTCCAGCAGGATCACTTCCATCATTTCATGCCTCCCCGGGTCGGCTTGCGACCCTTGATGCGAAACCCGGTTCCCCGACCGTGGGAGTCCCGCGCGGCGATGCCTTGCTCAGCCTCGCGACGCCTGCCCCTGGAACCAGCCCCGCTTGATCATCACTTCCACCAGTCCAGCAGCGACGACGGCGGCAAGGGCCAGCGTCGATCCGAGGACCATCGTTGCGTAAAAAGCCCCCAGCGCGATCCCGGGATGGGGCAGCGCGCGGGCAGCGTTGTGCACCAGAACCAAGCCCATGGCCATGAGGGGCACGGACAGCCCCAACAAGGCGTTGGCCGCCAGGTATCCCCCGTCGCCGCCCAGAACCACGCCCGCCACGCCCGCGGCCACGAACAGGCCAACGGACCAGGAAGGGAGGTCAAGGGCGCCATAAACCGGCGTGGGACGGCGCGCCATCTTGCGCCGGCTCAGCAGACGCTGGGCCACCATCGCGCAAAGGGCGATCCGCACCACCCACGTTGCCAGGAACACACCGGGAAGATAGACCGGCATGCTCGCCACAACCTGGGCCCGGGTATCGGCGGGAGCCGCCGCCAGAACCGTGTCCAGCGCGGCCTGAACCATCGTTGCCACCTGGTGTTGCAACCCCTGCTCGCTGGGGGGCATGCCCACCGCGAACAGGGCCAGCAGCCCCAGGGAGGCCACCGACAGCCAGGCCAGCACCCGGCCGGGCGGATACCATGCCGCCGGCCCTCCTTGATCTCCCCCCCCCGGTGCCGGACGCAAGGCCAGGCTTGTGACCAGCACGGCGGGCAGAAGGTCAAGCAAGGTCAGCACCGGCGCCATGGCCAGCGGCAGGGCGATCACCGCGCCGCCCAGGGCCACCCCGGCCCCGACCAGAACAGTCGGCAGGCCGAAGCGCAGCCCTACCCCCAGAAGGGGCAGGATGGACGCCTGGGTGATCAGCACGCCCAGAACGGGGACGTACAGGAACGAGGCGAACATCAGAATCCCCGCCAGTCCGGCGACGGCCGCGTGCGGCAGGGTCCTGAGCATGGCGTCTCTCCGGTTCGGGCCCCGGGGGGCGGCCGTGGGGCTTACTTCAGCACGTAAGGCAGAAGCGACAGGAAGCGGGCGCGCTTGATGGCACGAGCCAGCTCACGCTGCTTCTTGGCCGACACGGCGGTGATGCGGCTCGGGACGATCTTGCCGCGCTCGGACACGAAGCGGCTCAGCAGCTTGATGTCCTTGTAGTCGATCTTGGGGGCATTGGCGCCCGAGAACGGGCAGGTCTTGCGCCGGCGGAAAAACGGACGACGGGGAGCGGCCATTATTCGGCTCCTTCACGCTGGGAACGACGCTCGCCACGGTCGGGGCGATCACCCCGGGGGAAACGCTCGCCGCGCTCGCCCCGCTCCGGACGGTCGCCGAAGCGCTCGCCACGACGGTTCGGCCGCTCCGGACGATCGTTCTTCTGCATCATGGCCGACTGCCCTTCATCAAGGGCGTCAACCCGGATCACCATGTGGCGGATCACGTCTTCATTGAGACGCAAGCGACGCTCCAGCTCGTGGACGGCGGGCGCCGGCGCATCAATGTTCACAAGGAGATAGTGTCCCTTGCGGTTCTTCTTGATGCGGAAGTTGAGGCTACGCAGCCCCCAGTACTCCCGCTTGCTGACCGTGCCGCCTCCCTCGGAGACGATCGAGGTCACCTCATCGCCCAGCGCGTCCACCTGGGTGGTCGCAATATCCTGGCGCGCGATGAGCACGCATTCATAAAAGGCCATGTGCTGTGGTCCCTTGTGGCTTTTCTCTTCCCCGACGGTGCCCCGCGCGGTCCGAAGAACAGCGCCAGACACAACGAGGCATAGCCGGCTGACCCGCTCGGGGTCACCGGCAAGGGTTGGAAGAGGCGCGCACTATACACGCTTTCGCCCCTCGGGCAAGCATTGTCCCCGCGAATCCCTGCTGCGATCGCAGATTTTTCACTGCGCGGTCGGTTCGTTTCGGACTATTAATTATTACTATCCCGGAATGGCCCCTCCCTGAGCGTGGCATGGGCGGCCAGGGCCCGCAGGCGCCCTTGCGCCAGGTCGAGGAGCGGGCGCGGGTAGGTCTCGCCCAGCCGGACCCCGGCGGCGGCCAGTTCCACCGGCGAGGCTGTCCACGGCCGATGGATCAAGGGGGCCGGCAACCGGGCCAGTTCGGGCACCCACTGGCGCACGTAGGCCCCGTCGGGATCGAATTTCTCCCCCTGGGCCACGGGATTGAACACCCGGAAATAGGGCGCGGCATCCACCCCGCAGCCCGCCACCCACTGCCAGCCGGCCGGATTGTTGGCCGGGTCGGCATCGACCAGGGTATCGTCGAACCAGGCGAGCCCGACCCGCCAGTCGATCAGCAGATGCTTGACCAGGAACGAGGCCACGACCATGCGCACCCGGTTGTGCATCGTTCCCGTGTGCCACAGGGCGCGCATCCCGGCATCGACGAACGGCACGCCGGTGCGTCCCCGGCGCCACGCGGCCAGGGCGGCGGCGGTGTCCGGGTCGGTGGCGGGATCGCGCCAGGGGAAGGCCTCGAAGGGCGCGCGCAAGGAGCGCCGGGCCATGTCGGGGGCGTGGTGGAGCAGGTGGTATGAAAACTCCCGCCAGCCCAGTTGCCGCGAGAAGGCCTCCGCGCCCGGGCCGGGGGGATGGAGCCGGCAGGCGGCCCACACCTCACGGGGCGAAAGCTCGCCCAGCGCCAGGGCCGGGGCCAGTCCCGAGGTCGCCGGGCGGTCGGGACGATCGCGCCCGGCGTCGTAGCCATCCAGCGCTCCGTCCACGAACGCCGCGAGCCGGGCCCGGGCCGCCGCCTCGCCACAGGTCCAGGTCGCGCGCAGGCCCCCGGCCCAATCGGGATCGCGCGGCCGCAGCCCCCAGGCCGCCAGCGTTTCGCCCTCCGGCAAGGACTCGGGAGCGGGCACGCGGGCCGGGGCCGGCAGCGGGGTCCCCGGGTCCAAGGTGCGGGCCAGCGTTCCCCAAAACGGCGTGAACACCCGGTAGGGGGTGCCGGTCCGGGTGGTCAGGGAGCGGGGATCGTGCAGCAGGGCACCGTCGTGAAACGTGCATCTCCGCCCCGCGCCTTCCAGGGCACGGGCCACCGCCTCTTCCTCCCGGGCCTCGGGGCCGACCGCGCGCATGGCATGCACATGCCCCGCCCCCAGCTGGCGGGCCAGGGCGGGCAGCACCGTGGCCGCCTCGCCCCGCAGCAGCAGCAAGCGCCCGCCCCGTTCGGCCAGGGCCCGGCCCAGGCTTTCCAGGGCCCCGGCGAGGGCCCAGCGGCTGGCCCCTCCGGCCAGGGCCTCGCGCGCGTCGTCATGCACGTACACGGCCGCGACCGGCGCGCCCGAGCCCACGGCGGCGACCAGGGCCGGATTGTCCTCCACGCGCAGGTCGCGACGAAACCACAGCACCACGGGGTCGGTCATGAGGGCACGGCTCCGCGAGAAAACAAGACCAGGAAAGCGAAAGGCTCAGCGCCGGGCCGGCAGCAAGACCAGGGAATCCAGCACGCGCTGAACCACCGGCACCCCGCGCTCGAACGCGTCGTCGGGCGCGCTGTACAGCAGGACATGGGCCACGGGGATGTCGGTGCGCGGCACGATCACCATCCACTGGCGCACCGGGCCATCATCCCCCTGGAAGCGCACCACCGCCTGGGCCCCGCCGCGCCCCGGCCCGCTGCCCTCGAATTGGAACGGCGCTTCTTGCAGCACCTCGTGCTGACCGCTGCGCGCGCGGATCGCCGCCAGGTAATCGGTGATCATCGCGCCCGCCTTCTGGTCGGCGCCCCCGGCGGCCGGAAGTTCCTGGTTGCTGATGGTGAGCGTGGTCAGCCAGTCCTCGGTGCCCTGCGGCCCCGACACCAGGACCGTGTGCCCGTCCACCCGGGCGACGGTCCACCCGGCGGGATAGCGGAAGCGCAGACCCAGGCCCGGCGGCTGGGCCTCGGCAACGGTGGGGGAAGGCTTCTGGCCCGGCGGCGTGGGCGAGGCGGCCTCCACGGGCCCGATGGCCCCGATCAGCGCCATCAGCAAGACCACGCACGGCAAAAGACAACGCAACAAGCGGACAGGACGGCTCATCCACGGATGTCCCAGGACTGGAGAGAAACACGAACGATCAACACGGGGCGGGGCCCTCGTCCTCGGGCTGGCCCAGGGCGGCTTGCAGCCCCGCCACCAGCAAGGAAAGCTCGGCGTCCGGGTAGGACGTGGCCGTCCCCTGCCCCCAGACCGGCCCCGGCCAGGCCTCGTCTCCCACCCGACGCCCCACCACGTGAACATGCAGCTGGGCAACCACGTTTCCCAGGGCGCCCACGTTGATCTTGTCGGCGCCACTCCACGTTTTAAGGACGCGGGCCGCGTGGCTGACTTCCCGCCACAGACGGTCCTGGACGGCCGGATCAAGGTCGAAGGGCTCGCTCGCGCCCGGGCAGCGCGGGATCAGCACCAGCCAGGGATAGCGGGCGTCGTTCATCAGGCGCACGTCACACAGGGGCCAGGGCGCGACAAAGACCGTGTCGGCCGCCAGCCTGGGGTCCAGGTCAACCGGATCCAACCTCTCCATGGGGGTTTCCTTGATCCACCAAAACAAGGGCCGGCAAGGCGACCCGGCGCATGGTTGCGGGCCGCCTTGCCTCGCCCTTAATATAAGGTCCCCCGGCCCGCCGTCACCTGAAACAAGGGTGGCGCGTCTCGCGGACGGTCCCGTCTCCCCCGGGCCGCGATCGGGGCCATTCCCCCTCCCTCCTCTTCCCTCCCCTCCCATCCCGGTGCCCCGGCACCTCCACCTTCCAGCAACAAGGTCCGGGTCATGGCCGGTTCTTCTCCCTTTCGGGCGCTTTTGTTCGCGCCGCCCGTTCTTTTGTGTCTGGCCGCGTTTTTCTGGGCGACCAACGCCATCGTCGGCAAGATCGCGGCCACGGCCGGCATTCCGCCCATTAGCCTCGCGTTCTGGCGCTGGACGCTGGCGGTGCTGTTCATCCTGCCCCTGACCGGGCGCGCCTTGTGGCGCCAGCGCGCGGTGGTGCGCCGGCAATGGCCCTTGCTGCTGACGTTGGGCACGCTGAGCGCCGGGGCCTACAACGCCTTGATGTACGCCGCCCTCAACCACTCGACCGCGCTTAATGTGTCGCTGGTGGGCGCGTCCATGCCGGTGATCATGGCCCTGATGGCCCGCCTGGTTCTGGGCGATCGCCTGCGCGTGCTGCAATGGGCCGGCATCGGGATTTCCCTGTGTGGCGTCGTGCTGGTGCTGCTGCGCGGCGATCCGGCCCTGGCCGCTTCGCTGACCTTGAACCCGGGCGATGGGCTGATGCTGCTCGCGACCGTGTCGTGGTCCGCGTACTCGGTCACGCTGCGCCGCCATCCGCCCGGCCTCGGCGCCCTGGAGTTCCTCACCGCCCAGATGATCGGCGGCCTCGTGATCCTGACCCCCCTCGCCGTTTGGGAGGGGGCCTCGGGAAGCGGCATGCCGCTGACCTGGACCACGGCCTGGATCTTGCCCTACACCGCCGTGTTTCCGGCCCTGGTTGCCTTTGGCTGCTGGAACCGGGGCCTGGCCGCCGTTGGTCCCGGGATTGCCGGCATCTACACCAACCTGATCCCGGTCCTGACCGCGCTCATGGCCGTGGCCGTGCTGGGGGAACAAATCGCCTGGTACCACGGCGTGGCCCTGGTCGCGATCTTGGGGGGAATCACCCTGGTAAGCGCGCGCCCCCGTGGTGGGGAGAAGAAACGCCCGGATCGTTCAGGCTGAGCACCACCGCCCCCATCCCCGGCACCGGAGGGGTGGGGACCCCCATCTTGCCCGGCGCGGCCAGAACCTCGGCGCCGGGCTGGGCGGCCAGATCGTGGAGCAAGGCCCCGGCCGCGATCATCTGGCTGGCCAGAAGCGGATCCTCGACCAGGGCTTCGTACAGCCGCTCTCCCCAGGGAAGAGCCGCCCGCCCCATGCTTCCCAGCACCCGGGGGATGGCGTTCACCTCGGCCATGCCCCACCCCACGAACAAGCGGGCGGGGGCTTCCTGATCGAGCACGATCCGGGGGTCGCGGTGGCGAGGATCCAGGGCGATCCGCCCCATGAGATCGTGCACGGGGCCGCTTTCTCCCTCCAGCACCTGGAAAAAAATCCCGTCCAGCTTCAGCAGGAATCCCCCGATCGCATGATGACGGTTGCGCACCCGCGACGTCGCGGTCAACGACGCGAAATCGGACGCGCTGAGTCCCATGTCATGGCTGACGTAAGCAAGATGATGGACCATCGGAGCGAACCCCCTTCGGTCGGTAATAACGAATGGAAAGCGAGGAGCCAGGAGGACAGGCCTCCCAAAGGGGAAAACAAAAGCCGCCTGGCTCCCTGCTTAAAATGGGATCGCCGGCCGGCGAATCAATGCAAGACCGGCCGGGCCGGGACACGAGAGATTCAAGGAATTTTATCGATTTCGCCAAGCCCACGCGAGATTAGACTGAATTTAAACACGCCACCTCGAAGAGGATGTTCCCTGGAACGACCCGGCCGTGCCCCCGCCGCCAGCCCCCCGCCGCCAGCCCCTGACGGGGGCCTCGCTCCTTGGAGCACGGGCTTCCCCGGGCTCTCCCCCCGGGACCGGCCACCTGCCCCCCGCGTGTTCCGCCTTCCTTCGACGCGCCGCACAAAGGAGAGGGCGGGGGCCTTTCACTGAGGCCGGAGCACGGGTATAGTGCGCAATGCGTCCATTTTGTCCGGCCGTGCCCGCAAGGCACAAGGAGCGGGCGAATGGGAAAGGGCGTCTTTGTCGTCCGCTTTGTTCCGCGCCGTTCCAGGAGACAGCCATTGAGCGCCGCCGATCCCACGCTTTACTATTTCGAGGACCTGACGGAAGGCATGACCGCCAGCCTGGCCAAAACGGTCAGCGAGTCGGACATCTATCTTTTCGCCGGCGTCACCATGGATACCAATCCGGCCCATGTGAACGAAGAGTACATGAAAACCAGCCCGTTCGGCGGACGCATCGCCCACGGCATGCTGGCGGCCGGGTTCATTTCGGCGGTGCTGGGCACCCGCCTGCCCGGGCCGGGCGCGATCTACGTGGGGCAGTCCCTGCGCTTCAAGGCGCCGGTGCGCATTGGCGACACGGTCACCGCCACCGCCGAGGTCACCAGCCTGGTGCCGGCCAAGCGGTTCGTGACCTTGCGCACCTTCTGCACCGTCGCCGGCAAGGTGGTGGTGGACGGCGAGGCCACGGTGATGGTTCCCGCCCGCCCGGCTTCCGCCTGAGGGCGTTTCGCCCATCCCTGGGGGGCGAGCGACGACACGCCCCCCTGGTCGGGTTGATCCAGGTCTGACCGGGAACCGTAGTTTTCCGGGGAGTCTCCTTCGAATCCTTGCCCGCGAGGAATCGAACGGCACAGGCTTCCGGCGCTGCCCGACGCGACGGTTTGACGGGGGTGTTCCCGTGATCGGGAGCCGGCGGGTCGGGCGCCGGCTTTGGTGTGGAGTCCTTTGATCGATGCGCGTGCTGCGCCATTACTCGGAATTGCCGGCTTCCCTGCGTGGGGGGTCCGTGGCCCTGGGCAACTTCGACGGCATTCACCGGGGCCATCAGCGCGTGATCGGAGCGGCGCGGGCCATCGCCCACGACCAGGGGCGTCCCCTGGGGGTGATGACTTTTGAACCCCACCCCCGGCGTTTCTTCCAGCCCGACCTGCCGCCCTTCACGCTCACGCCCTTTCGCCTGAAGGCGCACCTGATCGCCGAACTGGGGGCCGATTTCCTGTATGTGCAGGCCTTCGACATTCCCTTGTCCCAGGGCACGCCCGAATGGTTCGTGAACGAGGTCCTGCTGAAGGGGCTGGGGGTCGCGCACGTGGTGGTGGGCCAGGATTACGCCTTTGGCCACCGGCGGGCGGGCACGGTTGCCCTGTTGCAGTCCATGGCCCTGGACGGCGGCTTCGGGGTCACGGCCGTGGCCCCGGTGCGCGATCCGCAAGGGCTGGTCTACTCCTCGACCCGGGTGCGCGAGGCCCTGATGGCCGGCGAGCTCGACAAGGCGACCAGCCTGCTCGGCCACCCCTGGGAAATCGAGGGGCGCGTGGAACACGGGGACCGGCGCGGCCGCACCCTGGGCTTTCCCACCGCCAACCTGCGCCTGGGGCCCTACCAGCACCCCCGGGCCGGAGTCTACGCGGTCACCGCCGGGGTGGACAGCGGGCTGGATACCAAATTCCTGCCCGCCGTGGCCAACTTCGGCCGTCGCCCCACCTTCGGCGGCGGCGAACCGGTGCTGGAAGTCCACCTGCTTGACGCGGCCCCCGATCTGTACGGCCGCCACGTCCGGGTACGGTTTCACCACTTCCTGCGCCCGGAGCAGGCGTTCAACGGGCTGGAAGCCCTGCAAGCCCAGATCAGGCACGACGTGGACCAGACGAAAGCCCTGCTTCAGGCCGATGGCCTGATGTTTCCTCCGGCCTGATTATTTCTTGAAAGAAACAAAAACCAATCCCCCCGGCGGGGCGCGGGGTTTCGCCTGATTCCCTGGGCGAGCCGACGTCGAGTCGCCCCCACCCGAGAGAAAATCAAGACACAAAACACGCCTGGGGGCGCTTTCGAGCCCCCCGGATACCCTGCTTTTTCCCTATTTTTGAGGCTTTCCCGCTTAATTTGGTAAAATTTTTACCAAAGGAGGACCAAGAAAAAACGCAAGAGGCGTTAAATCTCCCCCGAACACGCAGTACGGATATATTTTGTTACGGTTCCGAAATTTACAGCCTTAGGTTTGTACGGCACCCCTCAGATACCCCCTTTACCTATCCTTTTGGGTGGATGTATTCTTCTTTTCAACAAGCGGCGTGGGACCCTCCCCCTTGGAAATCTCCTCCGGAGCCAACCCGCCCTCCCCCTGGAACAAAGAAGAAGCGTCATGGAAACCCAATATTTCTTGCAAGCCACCCCCGCTTCCGTGCAGGCCTCGGGCCGTGACGCGAATGCCATCCGTCTGCCGCTGGGCAGTGAAAAATGGGGCTGGAAGTTCCTGTTCTACGGCAACGAGGAAATCACCTCGTGGGCCGACTGGCGCCAGCGGATTGCCGAGGGCGGCGAAATCGTCGACGAAAACGGTCATCCGGTCGCGTTCGAGGAACTGTGCTCGATCGTCGAGCGCGCGCAAGGCCTGGAGCGCACCTATGTTTGCCCCGTGCGCCATGCCTTGATGGGCAAGACCCAGTGGAAGGACGAGGAAGGCTACCTCTTTACCCGTCCCGACCTGGTGTAAGGCGTCCGCCACCGCCTCCCCTTCGCTCCCCAAGGCCAGAAGCGGGCCTTGGAGGAGCGGATGAAACAGATCGACACGGGCCCCGACCAGCCGCCCCCGCCCGATCTTATCGAATCTGATCGACCCACGCCGACAGGCGCTTTTCGGTCAACTTCGGCTGCTGATCCTCGTCCAGGGCCAGGCCCACGAAACGCCCGTCACGCACGGCGGTGGAAGCCGTGTGGGTGTATCCGTCGGTCGCGGTGAATCCCACCACCTCGGCCCCCCGCCCCACGACCGCGTCGTACAACACCCCCATCGCATCAACGAACGTATCCGGGTACATGCCCTGGTCGCCGGTGCCGAACAGGGCCACCCGCTTGCCCGACAGGTTGGCCTCCTTGATCAAGGCCAGACGGTCTTCCCAGTCCGTTTGCAGGTCGCCGAAGCCATAGGTGGGCGACCCCAGGACCAGCAGGCTGGGCGTTTCGAAATCCTCGACCCGGGCCTGGGCAACATCAATCGCGCGCCCGCCAAGCCGGCTTGCCAGCCGTTGGGCAAGGGCACGGGTGGTTCCTCCGTCGGAGCCATAAATCACGTGAACACTCATGGGGATCATCCTTCCTTGGGGCCGTCCGCGCCGGGCGCCTGCCCCAAGGCCGGCTCGTTGAGTGGCTCTCTTGGGGCACGATATCGCGATTGCGTCTTAGTATCGCAGCGAACCCCGCCTTTCTCAAGATTTCCCCTTGTTTGCGTTTCCCGACAAAAACCCGATTCCCGACGCGGTTTCCCGGATCAGTCGCCGCCCCGCGCCAGCCGTCCCAAGGTGCGAATCGCCTCCTCCACCCCTGGCGTGAGCGGGCGGCCCACGCTCAGGCGAAACGCGTTGGCGAAGCGGCCGGTGGGCGAGAACAAGGGCCCGGGCGCGATGCCGATGCCATGGGCCCGGGCCCGGGCATGGAAGCCCAGGGCATCGAACGAGGCCGGTCCCTCGACCCAAAACACATAGCCGCCCCGGGGGTCGCTGATCCGGGTGCCCTCGGGAAAGGCCTCCAGCACCAGGGCCCGGATCCGGCTGGCCTGCCCCGCGAACAAGGCGCGCAGGCCCTCCAGGTGGCGGGCATGGGCCCGCCCCGCCAGGAAAACGGCGAGCGCCCGCTGGGGCAGGACCGCGCCGCCGAACGGAAACAGGGCCAGGCGCTCCGCCCAGCGCCCGGGCAGGCACCAGCCCACCCGGTAGCCCGGCGCCACGGTCTTGGAAAACGACGAGCAGTACAGCACCCCTCCCGCCTCGTCGTGCGCGCGCAAGGGGGCGACTCCGTGGGAATCGAAGGACAAGGCGCCATACACGTCATCCTCGATGACCGGGACCCGGTGGCGGGCCGCCAGCCGGATGAGGGCCTGCATCCGCTCGGGCGGCACGGTGCCGCCAAAGGGATTGTGAAACACCGGATTGACGGCGATCACGGCCACGGGAAGCGTCTCAAGGACCCGCTCCAGTTCCTCCACATCCACCCCCAGGCGGGGGTCGGTGGCGATCTCGACCGCTTGCAGGCCCAGGGCCTCGATCCAGCGCAGCAGGCCAAAATAGGTGGGAGATTCAACGGCGACCAGATCGCCCGGGCGGGTCAGGGCCCTGAGCGCCGCGCCCATGGCCCCGCTTTCCCCCTCGGTGATCCAAACTTCCTCGGGCGCCACCACCACCCCCCGGGTGCCCATCCACCGCGCGATCTGATGGCGCAACGCCGGCTCGCCGCCGGCCGGGCCATACAGAATCCCCTCGGCGCCGCTTGCGCGGGCCACCTTGATCATGGCCTGGGTCAGCGCCCGGGTGGGCAGCAGCTCCGCCGCCAGCTCGGCCGCGCCCAGCGACAGCTGCCCCTCCCCGGCCTGGGCCCTGAACAGGCTGGCGACGAGGGCGTTCATCGACACCACGGCCGGCCGGGCGGTGCGGGTGGGGGTGGGGGTGGTGGGGGTCGTGCCGGTCCGGGGCGGCCGAGGCTGGACGAAAAAACCCGACCGCTCGCGCGAAAACGCGTAGCCCTGGCTTTCCAGCTCGACCAGCACCCGCGACGCCGTGGTCATGCTGACCTGGTGCGCGCGCATCAGCGCCCGCACCGAGGGCAGGCGCTCGCCCTCGGCATAATGCCCGGCCTCGATGCGCGCGATCAGCTCCCGGGTCATCGCCTGATAGCGATAGGACGCGCCCGCGTCGTGCTCCCGATCCTGTCCGCCCATCCCCGTTCCCCTGTCCCGCTCGTTTTGGCGAAATCTGCTCCTGTGCGCCACCCCGCCATCCTTTTAAGACAGGGCCCGGCTATCCCGTCCAGAGCATGGTGCCTGGACCCGGGCCCAGGCACCATGCGCCAACTCTTTGTTTTTCCGCTCGACTTATCCGAAAAGCGGTTCCCCCTTTTCGGGTCTCTAACTCTTTGTTTTTCCGTTCGACTTATCCGAAAAGCGCTTCCCCCTTTTCGGGTCTCACTCTAAAAACGGAGGCCCCGTTGCAAGACTCCCTGCCGCTTTCCGCCATCGTCGCCGGCTTCATCGCCGTGATTGTGTCGTTCGCCGGGCCATCGGTGCTCATTTTCCAGGCCGCCAGCGCGGCTGGCCTGGGGCCCGACGCGCTGTCGTCGTGGATCTGGGCCATCGCGGTGGGCTCGGGCGTGTCGGCCATCTGGCTGTCGTGGCGCACCCGCGCCCCGGTCATCACCGCGTGGTCGACGCCAGGCGCGGCGTTCCTGGTCACCGCCTTGCCGCTGGTCCCGTGGCCCGAGGCCATCGGCGCCTTCGTGGTCGCGGCCGGCCTGCTGACCCTTCTGGGCCTGAGCGGGCTTTTCGAGGCGGTGACGGCGCGCCTGCCCCAGTCGATCGCGGCCGCCTTGCTCGCGGGCATCTTGTTTCGTTTCGGCGTTCAGGTCTTCACCGAGCTGCCCCACGAACCGGGCCTGGTCGGGGCGATGATCGCCACCTATCTGGTGCTGCGCCGCCTCGCCCCGCGCTACGCCATTGCCGGGGTTCTCGCCGTGGGGACGCTCATCGCCGGTCTTTCCGGTGAACTGGCCTTCCAGGGGGTTTCAATCGAGCTGGCCCGCCCGGTGTGGGTGACTCCGGTCTTTTCGTGGGAGGCGATCGTCAGTCTGGGCCTGCCGCTGGCCCTGATCACCCTCACCGGCCAGTTCGTGCCCGGGGTCGCCGTGCTGCGCGCCTTTGGCTATCAGACCCCCTCGGGGCCGCTGGTGTGGGGGCCGTCGGCCCTGGCCGTGCCGCTGGCCTGCTTTGGCAGCCACGGCATCAATCTGGCCGCCATCACCGCCGCCATCTGCACCGGCCCCGACGCCCATCCCAACCCGGCCAAACGCTGGATCGCCGGCGTGGCCCTGGGCGTGTTCTATCTCGTGATCGGCGCCTTCGGGGCCACGCTGGCCGCCGTGTTCGCCGCCCTTCCCGCGCCCCTGGTCGCCACCACCGCCGGCCTGGCGCTGCTGGGCGCGATCCAGGGCGGGCTGGCCGGAGCCATGAAAAACGACTCCGAGCGCGAACCGGCCTTGCTGACCTTCCTGGTGACCGCGTCGGGAATGTCGTTCCTGGGCCTGGGCGCTGCCTTCTGGGGCCTGGTGCTGGGCCTGGGGGCTTACGCCTTCTTGCACCTGCGCTTCAAGAAAAAGGGACATCTCACGCCCTGAAGCGCCCCCTCCCCCAAAAACAAGCGCCGGGAAGCCCTGCTTCCCGGCGCGTGCCCTCGACAGGGAACGGCGAGCCGCTCCCCTTGCTCCTGGCCGGGTTCCCGGCCTCTTATTCCTGGCCGGGTTCCCGAACTCTTACTCCTGGCCGGGTTCCCGAATTCTTACTCCTGGCCGGGTTCCCGAACTCTTACTCCTGGCCGGGTTCCCGGCCTTGCGCCTTCTTGAAGATGATGTGAGCGGGGAACATCTTGCGCGCCAGGTCCCGCGCGGCCATGGGGTTTTCCGGCTCGGCTCCGGCCGCACCCTCTTCCCCGGCCTTGGACTTGGCCTTGCCCATGGGCAGGCTCTTGTTGATTTCGGCCCAGGTTTCAGACACGGAAACGGTGGGGCCGTTTTCCGGCATCTGCTTGAAGATGATGTGGGCCGGGAACAACTTGCGGCTGAGCGCCTCGTCCGAAGTCCCGGGTTTGGGAGCCTCGGCGCCGTCGCCCGACAGGGCCGAGCTGCGTTCGCCCGCGCGCCCGACCAGCCCGCCCAGGCGCCGCTTGACCGACGCGCCAAAGTTGTCGATGGCGGCGAAGCTGTCCTTGATCTCGCTCATGGTCTCGGCGACCGAGACGGTGGGTCCCTCGTCGGGCATGGGCTTGAAAATGATGTGGGCCGGGAAGAGCTTGCTGCTCAAGCCTTCCGGCACCTTGTCCAGATCGCTGCCGGAATCCGCGTTTCCTTCGGTCTGGGCGCCGGCCGACGCGCCGGATCCCTTGGCGCCCTGGGGCGGCAGCAGGGCCCGGAAGGTCTCGGTTTGCAAGAACGAGGGGCTCCAGCCCATGAGGGACACCGGGCCATCGGCGCCCGGGGCCGCGCCCTCCCCGGCCTCGGCGGCGGGAGCCACCACCCGCGCCACGGGCTGGCGCAGCTCGGCCATGCCGCCGGCCTTGGCCCAGGCGGCGGCGGCCGCGAGGCTGTCGTCCAGCGACACGCCCGGGCGCCATCCCAGATCGGCCTGGGCGCGATCAATCGGATAGGTTGCAGACAGGCGGAAGAAATCGAGTTCGCGGAAGGTGGGGGTCTCGGTCATCACCGCCCCGGCCGCCGGCTGCGCCTGGGGCAGGCGCCCCACGGTTTCGCGCACCAGGGTGCCCATCAGGAAGCGCAGGCCAAAGCCGTTGAGATTTTGTTCCACCAGGGCGGGCAGGCCCAGGGCCTCGTTGAAGCGCTCGAAGAAGGCGTTCCAGGTCAGGGTCTCGGGGCCACGGATGTTGTAGGCGCCGGCCAGCCCGGGACGGGCCTCGATCGCGGCCGCCACCGCCTCGACCAGATCACGCGGATCCAGGGGATTGCACACGCCCTCGCCCGCGTCGCCCAAGGTGCCCCAGCGCCGCGAGGCCAGCCGGCGCGCGGTCGTGCCCGCCCACTGCGGACACTCGGCCCCGAACAGGATGGGCAGGCGCAGCACGATGACCGATTGCCCTTCCGCCATCGCCTGCCGGCACAAGGATTCGGCCTCGGCCTTGAGCAGGGCCTCGGGATCGTCGGCCATGGGGTCGAGGGGCGTGTCCTCGCTCACCTCCCCCGCCGCCTGGCCATAGACGACCACGGAGCTGAGGACAACCACGCGGGGCACCTTGTGCTGGCGGGCCGCCGTCAGCACCGCCTGCGTGCCGTTCACCGTGACCCAGCGGTCCCCGGTGGCGCAATGCACGATGGCGTCCACCCCCTCGCACGCCACGTCCAGGGTGCGGATATCGCGCACGTCCGCAATCACCGGGGTCAGACCAGCTCCCTCGGGCGCCGGCCGGCCACCGCCATGGATTCCCGCCCGCACCGTCGTCTGTGGCCGCGAGGCCAGGAATCGGGCGATGCGACTGCCCAGAAAGCCGCCGGCCCCCGTGACTAGAATGGTTGGCATGTCCTCGTGTCCCCTCTTGCACATCCTCGTTGCCGGCAAGGGCCGCCGGCCCAAAAGTCCGGTCACATAACCATGAGCCGTCCGCCTTGACCAGACCCCGCTTGGCCCCCCGCGCGCGCCACGGGCCGGCTCCCGGCCGTCGCCCCGCGCGCGAGCCGGCAGGAGCCGTTCCTTCCCGACGGGTTTCCCCCGCTCCGGCACTCGCCACACTTGAATACCCCACCCAGGCCTGGGGACGCCCACCAATCGCGCCAAATGTGGCAACCCCGTGGTCTGATTGTGGGAAAGCGCCTTGACAGAAGTCTCCGCCCTGGTATTGTCCTGCCCATCGACACGCCGACGGAATTGGTTCCAAGGCGCATCGAACCTGAACAGAATTGAAGATCCTGGCATCTTCCTTGTTCGGGTCAAGGAGCCGAGTTCACTACCGGTGAATTGCGGTACCATTCATTGGGCTATCGTGCTATTGCACTTTGGAGGGTTTAATATGGCCGACAACACGAAGGTTTACCCGTCGGGTCTGACCGAAGCGGAAGCTCAGGAATTCCATGGCTGGTACACGAAGGGTCTGTTCGTGTGGGTGGTTCTGTCCGCCTTCGCGCACGTCTTCACCTACAACTACCTGCCCTGGTTCTAAGAATCCATTGATCGGATCACTGACGTAGTCGGGATCCGGGATTCTCAAGACCCTTTCTGACGGCAACTAAACCTTTACGGAGATCGTACCATGTGGAGAGTTTGGCTCCTGGTTAACCCGGCTCAGGCCCTGTTCGCGAGCGCCGGCATCCTGGTCACCGTCGTGACCATCATCCACCTGTTCGCCATGGGTGGCCCGCTCTCGGCGCACCTGTTCAAGAACTTCATCGAGAAGGGCCTCTAAGGCTTTCTCGACGCCAGGATCTCCCGCGCCTCTTCGTGAGGCGTGGGAACCAGGAAGAGAGGCTGCCCGACGTATTGTCGTTGGGCGGCCTTTTCCCTATTCTGCCTCTTTTATCCATTGCTATTGGACCGCCCCACAAAGGCAGCCTCCCCCTTTGTTCAATTGCGTTTTACGTTAGTCCGCCATGGGTTTTTATGCTGCCTGATTTCTTAATCCCCCATTGACACCCTTCGGAAGTCTGCTAAGGTGACGTCCAGGACACGCGGTCAGACCTCTTCTACCACGTGACTCCCCCCTGAAGGACAGGTGGATCCACCATAAGACCCATTCTGCCCACGGGGCGGTGTTCCTCTCTCCGGAGATCCGGAAGAGGTTTCGTTTTTGGGCTGCGATTTACGACCATCTGGAGGGAATACCATGGCCGATAACACCAAGGTTTATCCGTCGGGTCTGACGGAAGTGGAAGCCCAGGAATTCCATTCCTGGTACACCAAGGGCCTGTTCGTGTGGGTGGTTCTGTCCGCCTTCGCGCACGTCTTCACCTACCACTACCTGCCCTGGTTCTAAGAAAACGAACCGGGGTTCTTGGTTTTTCCACACCCCGTTTGTTTCAGACCCAGCGTTGACGGTATAACCCCATTATCGGAGAAGAGACCATGTGGAGAGTTTGGCTCCTGGTTAACCCGGCTCAGGCCCTGTTCGCGAGCGCCGGCATCCTGGTCACCCTCGTGACCATCATTCACCTGTTCGTGATGGGTGGCCCCCTTTCGGAGCACCTGTTCAAGAAGTTCATCGAGAAGGGCCTCTAAGGCTTTTTTCGGTTCTTCAGGCCACCCCGCCTTCGGGCGGGGTGTGCTTTTTCTGGCTCAAGAATCCAAACGCCGGGCAGCTTCGCCCCTGGCGTTTTTTTTATGCCGGTCCTGCTGTTGAGAAGGGCGCCTTTCGCGAGGGGCCTCGTGGTCCGGGCGGCCGGGCTTGAACCGGCACGGGGCAAGCCCCGAGGGATTTTAAGTCCCTTGCGTCTACCAATTCCGCCACGCCCGGACAAGGCGCGCAGGGGAAGGACGCTACCTTGTGTCGCAGCCAAGAGCAAGAGGTCTGAAAGCCAGGGAAATCGGGTGAACCGAGAACCGATTGCCCTGCTCTGAAAGCACCGTCGGGAGCCGGCAGGACCTCCGGAATTTCTGCCCTCTGCCCTTTGCCCCCCTCCCCCCCTTCCTCCTTCCCCCGGGACAGGGGTGATCCTGGCCGCGTCCGGGTGCCTTTCCTTTCCCAAATCGCCTGTCGCGCGTATCAATCGCCCGAGAGGCTCACTTTCCTGGTTGACATGCCGGAAGGGAAACCCGGGATACTGGACGGGCGCCCCTCGCAGATGGAAACCCCGATCCATGACCGATCTCCTGACCGATCACGCGTTCCAGGACACCTACCCCGAGGAATTGAGCCATTGCTATGGCTGCGGCTCCAGCAACCCCCATGGCCTGCATCTGCGCAGCACCTGGGATGGCGACGAAACCGTGGCCACGTTCACCCCCCAGCCGTACCACACGGCGCTGCCGGGATTCGTGTACGGCGGCCTGATCGCCTCCCTCATTGACTGTCACGGCACGGGATCGGCGTCGGCCGCCGCGTACCGGGCCGAGGGACGCGCGCCGGGCAGCGACCCCGCGCTGCGCTTCGTGACCGCTTCGCTGCACGTGGACTTCCTGCGCCCGACACCGCTCGGCCCGCCGCTCACCGTGCGCGGCCGCATCGAGGAGGTGAAGGAACGCAAGGTGGTGGTCAGCCTGTCGGTGGCGGCGGGGGATCAGATTTGCGCGACCGGCCGGGTTGTCGCCGTGCGTCTCCCCGCCAGCATGGCGCCTCCCCCGCCCGCCTGAGGCACGGCCATTCTTTCACGCCTTTCGTTTCGATGATCCTACATATCAAAAGCAGTCTCTTCCCAAATCCGACAGACTGCTAGTCCGCCGGCATGCAGGGAGAAGGCGGTGCGGGCATGGCGTCGAGGATGGCCAGGGCATCCTCGAATTCAAAGGCGGCGGCGGCGCGGACCACGCGCGGCATGGCCTGATCAAGACCGGGCAGGCCTTTCACGCGACGCGCCAGATCCCGGGCCTCTTCCTCGGCCAGGGGATCGCAAGCCGCCAGCCGCGCCCTGAGCTGCTCCATGGCGGCCGGAATGCCTTCGGGATCCTCCGGCCGGGAAGACGACTGGCCGGCTCCCCCGACCTCGGGACTCGCCGTGTCCACGGCCCTGATGGCCTCCAGCACCGGGGCCACGTCCTCCAGAAGGGCGGCCAGGGCAGCCTCCCGGCCCGGCCCCTCGTCGCCGGCTTCCAAAAACCCTTCCAGGACGGCCGCCCGCTCCGAAAGCGGAAAAGCGCCCAGGGTCGCGGCCGTCCCCTTGAGGGTATGGATCAGCAGCCGCGCCGCGTCGATGTCGCCCGCGGCCAGAAGGCCAGGCAGGGTTTGAAGGCGCGGGGCCGCCTCGGTGGCAAAAACCCCAAGGAGCCTGCGTAGCAAGGCATGATTGCCGCCAAGCGCGCGACTCGCGGCGTCCAGGTCCAGCACCCGGGCCAGCGCCGGGGGCAGAACCGGGAGCGCCGGGGGCAAGGCCCGCCTTTCCCGGGCTTTTCCGCCTCCGCCGGGCCCGGCGGCCGGACACCGTGCCGCCAGCCAGCGTTCCAGGCAGGCGTACAGACGGGAAGGATCCAGGGGCTTGACCAGATGATCATTCATGCCCGCCGCCCGTGACCGGGCCCGGTCCTCGTCCATGGCGTGGGCCGTCATGGCAATGATCGGAAGATGGGATTGCTCCAGAACGCCCCGCACGCGGCGCGTGGTTTCAAGGCCGTCCAGACCCGGCATCTGGACATCCATCAGCACAAGATCGAAGGCCTGATCCGCCAGAAGATCCAAGGCGGCCCAGCCGCTTTCGGCCACGGTGACCTCGGTCCCCACCGCCAGCAGAAGATCACGCGCGACCTGCTGATTGATTTTGTCGTCTTCAACCAAAAGAATGCGCGCCCCGGCCAGAACGGTCGATTCCAGGGACCCCCGTGGCGCGCCCGGGCGCCCAAGGGCGCGCAAAACCGCCCCCTTCAGGCGGGGGCCCAGGGCCGGCTTTTCCAGAACCTCGACTCCCGGGCCGAGGAAAGGGCATTTTTCCGGTGGCACGCCATAGTCGGTCACCACAAGCACGGCCGGCAGGGGCCGGGACAGGCTTGCCCTGGCCAGATCCTGGCATTCCAGATCCCGCAAGCGCCAGTCCAGGACCACCAGGTCATAGGCGGGCGCTTCGCCCCGGGCCGCCGCGTCCAGGCATGCCCGCGTGGCGCCGGGCTCGGCGGGGGCGTCCACCCTTAACCCAAGATGGGACAAGGCCAGGGCCAGGGTGGCCCGGGCAGGAATGCAGTCATCGCCGACCAGGGCGCGCAATCCCCGCAGGCTCTGGGCCGGGGCGTCGGTGTCGTCCTCGGCGGGCGGGGCGCAGCGGAACCAGGAGCGAAACCGGAACGTGCTGCCCACGTCCGGCGTGCTGGAGACATCGATGTCTCCGCCCATCAGGTGCGCGAGCTGGCGCGAAATGGCCAGCCCCAGCCCCGTGCCGCCGAACCGCCGGGTGATGGACCCGTCCGCCTGGGCGAATGCGTGGAACAGGCCGGACAACTGGGCCTCGGTCATGCCGATCCCCGTGTCGGCGACCGTGAAGGTGATTTCCTGGGCCCCGTCCCGGCCGTGCCCGATTTGAAACGCGCCCAGGGTGACCGTGCCGTGCTCGGTGAACTTGACGGCGTTGCTCAGCAGGTTGGTCAGGATCTGCCCCAGGCGCAAGGGATCCCCGATCAGGCGATCGGGCAAACCGGGATCCAGGTCCATTTCAAAAGTCAGGTCCTTTTCCCGCACCCGGGGCAAAATCAGCGCGGTGACATTCTCCAGGACCTCGAACAGGCTAAATGGCGTGATTTCCAGGGTCATGCGGCCAGTCTCGATTTTGGAAAGATCAAGAAGATCATTCAAAAGAACGAGAAGATTGCCGGCGGCCCGATGAATTTTTTCCAGATAATCGCGTTGATTGGGCGACAGGTCCGTTTGCAGGGCAAGATGACTTAGTCCGATCACCGCGTTCATGGGCGTGCGGATTTCGTGGCTCATGTTGGCGAGGAAACGGCTTTTGATCTGGTTGGCGGATTCGGCCGCGTCGCGGGCCTCGCGCAAGGCCTGCTCCGCTTTCTTGCGCTCGGTGATATCCTGGAACACACTGACCGACCCCACGATCCGGTCCTCCAGGGTCAGGGGGACCGAAACAATGGCGACGGGGAACAGCCCCCCATCGCGCCGGCGGAAGAACTCGGCTTCCGAGCGGAAGATCGCGCCTCGCGTCACCACGCGGTGGATGGAACAGCCCCCGTCGCGCAAGCTGTCCGACGTGGCCTCGTGGGGGCCGTGGGCCAGCTCGTGGATCGAGCGCCCGATCAGGGACTCGCGCGACCATCCCAGCAGACGCTCGGCCTCGGGATTGACGAACGTCACCCGCCCCTGGTCGTCCAGGGAGTACACCCCATCGCCCATGGCGTCGGTCAGACCGCGCAGGAACCGCGCGGTGCCGCGATGCTTTTCCTCGATCCGCTTGCGCGCCGTGATGTCGGTGCGGATGGCGACATAGCGAAACGGACGGCCGTTGTCGTCCAGGCACGGCACGATGGTGGCCGCCGACCAGAAGGACCCGCCTCCCCGGGTCGCGTTCTTGATCTCGCCATGCCAGACCTTGCCGGCCGTGATCGTTTCCCACATGGCGCGAAAAAAAGCGGGGCTGTGTTCGTCTGACTTAACAATCTTATGGGTATGCCCCAGCAACTGCTCGCGGGTATACCCAGACAGCACGCAAAACGCATCGTTGGCGTAGGTAATCACCCCGTCGGGATCGGTGACCGTGACCACCGCGTGCTGGTCGAGGGCGAAGATCTGGAATTCCAGATCGCGGGTCAAATCACGCAAGCGGCGGTTGGCGCGCGTCACCGACCGCAAGATCCACATCCCGGCGCTGACCACGAAAAGCATGGTCAACAGCGACACCCCGCCCTGGATGGTGGCGTACTGGTGCTCGTGCGCCTCCAGGTCGGCCTTATCCTTCTCGAACGCGGTATTGCTGACGATGAAGAGATGGGTCGCCTCATCGCGCAGCGCCTTGAAAACCAACGGTCCTTGGACCAGAAGCTCGCGGACCTGGGCATCAAGGGCGCCAAGACGGGGCTGGTCGGCCTGCTCGGCCAGACGCTCGCGCTCGGACAACAGGGCCGTCATGGTTTGGCCCAGCCGTTCCACGCCGGCCAGGCTTGAGCGGACATCGGCGATTTCCGGCATCAAAGCCCCGACACCGGGCGTGTACGGCACATGGCGCTCCAGAAGCGGGCCGGTGGCTCCCTGGGAAAACCCGGTGACCCGATTGAGCACGCCCCCTTCTTGCAACACACGCAAGGCGTCGTTCATGCCCTCCAGGATGTCGCGCATCTTGCCTCGCAAGGCAAAACGCTCCTGGGCATCCTGGGCCAGGGGCAGGCGGTAGATCACGGTTTCCAGGCGTTCCAGATCCCCCATGATCATGGCACTGATCTGGGTGGCGTTGCGCTGGTTTTCCAAAGCCGCTTCCTGGTCGTCGAGAAGCGAGCCAAACCCGGCATAGACTCCGATCATCAAGACCAGACTGGCAACGGTGATCATCACCAGGGCGGCGGCATGCAAGGTGGGCACCCCGTCCGCGCGCCGGACTGTTCTCCCCGTTTCCCCCGCGCGGCCCGGCGCGCTGCGCTGTGCGTTGTCGGCCACGATCGCGCTGCCCCTTTCCCTGGCCCGGTGGTCGGTTCGGGCTGCCCCTTCCCCTGGCTATAGCCTTGAAGGGCAAGATCCCCCCTTTAGTATCTACCCAATCCCCCGAAGTCGTCACGAACAAATCGCAAGGCCACGGGCCCTTGCCGGTTTCGAGCAAAAACTTGACCGTCCGCGTCTCCCTTCCCCTTCCCCGGCGAGGAAAACCGCCTTATATCAGGGCCGCTTTCGCAAGGCCCCATGCCCGAGCGAAGGCATTGGCTTATGGGACGCGGCACACCACAACCAACCCACCAAGGGAAAGCGCGCCCCGGCCAGGCACAGCGTGAAACAAGCCGCAAGCGGCGCAAAGCCCCGGGCCCGTGCCCGATGGCAGAAGGGATGCTCCAGGACGGAAAAGGCTCACCCGAACAAGGATAGCGCTTCCATGCCTGATCATCCTGAAACCGCCTTGGCCGCCGCCACGAGCCTTCTGGCCCGCCGTGACGTGTTGGTTTACGGCTCGACCGCCTTGGGAGCCGTTGGCGCGGCTCTTGCCGCATGGCCATTGATCGATTCCATGAACCCGGCCGCCGATACCCTGGCCATGGCCACCACCGAGGTTGACCTGGCCGGCATCGCCGTTGGCCAGGCCATCACGGTGACCTGGCAGGGCAAGCCCGTGTTCATCCGCCACCGCACCGGGGAGGAAATCGCCAAGGCCGAAGCCGTGGACGTTTCCACCCTGCGCGATCCGCAAACCGATGCCGAGCGCGTCCAGCGCCCGGAATGGCTGGTTGCCGTGGGGATCTGCACCCACCTGGGATGCATTCCCCTGGGCCAGAAGCCCGGCGATCCGCGCGGGGATTACGACGGATGGTTCTGCCCGTGCCACGGCTCGCACTACGACACCGCCGGACGGGCGCGCAAGGGACCGGCACCCCTCAACCTGGCCGTCCCGCCCTACGCCTTTCTCGACGACGCCCGCGTGCGCATCGGATAGAGCGAGACCCGAAAAGGGGACACCGCTTTTCGGATAAGGCGAGCGCGAAAATAAGTTGGAGCACCGTGCCCGGATCCGGTTTCACGCACGGTGCTCCAGGTCCCGGGGGAAAAGGGCGTCGCCCTCCCGCAACCCGGCCGACGCGCCCTTGAAGGGCCCAGGGGGTCGGGCGGCGCCTGCCTCCCGGCTCTCCTTCACGCGAAGCCGGGCCGGGGCACGGGCATCTCGAAACAAAAAAGCCGCCACGGAAACCCGGGCGGCTTTTTTGCATGAACCGTTGCGTATCATCTTGCCGTTCGCTCCGGAGCGGAGGAAAGGCAAGCAAGGAATGGTGCCCCCGGGGAGACTCGAACTCCCACTCCCTTGCGGGAAACAGATTTTGAGTCTGCCGCGTCTACCGGTTCCGCCACAGGGGCACACGTCCTTGCGAGGTTCGCAGGGCGCGGACTATGCCGTCCCTGCCACACGCCGTCAAGCCGAAGATGCAAAAAAACTGTCAGTGGGGCGCGGCCACGGTCGGCCCCCTGTCGCCTTCCACCTGATCGAAAACAATCAAACGCACCGGGTCGGTTCCGGTGTTGGTGCCGTAATGCCATTCGTCCACCATCTCGACGATGATGTCCCCGGCCTTGTAGTCGAACGACGGGCCCCCCTCGGCCACCATCACCCGCAAGGTGCCGCTCATCACCACGGCGTAGCGGGAAAACGGGTGCTTGTGCACCGACAGCGTGGCTCCCGGCGCGATCACGTAGTCCGTCACGATCAGGCGGGCGTCGTGGGCGGGCAGCACCAGGGGCTTGCCGGTTGCCGTCACCCGAGTAGACAGCCGCTCCGTGACCTGCACGGCGGGTGTTTCCTCCGCCAGGGCCAGCCCGGCGCCCAGCATCACCCAAAGCCCGATTCCCGCCCCCAGCACGGAGCGCCGCCGTCCGCCCGCCATCATCGCCCTGTCCCTTGCAGGAGCCGCCCCCGGCCCCGCTGGCGGAGGGATCGGTTTCTTTCCACCCGAGAACCATACCAAGAAACGGGCGAGGATCACCAGCCAGGCCAATCGGATGAAGCCCTGGATGCCCTTGGAAGAGGGGTCCTCAACACCGCGACGGCGGCGCGCGGCTTGTGTGGCGTGAGCCAAGCGCACGGAGTGCGCGCCCGGCGCGTGAGGGCCTCGAAAAAACGCCAGGGTAATCGGTTCGCCCGATTGCCCTGGATCACCAGCGGGGCCCGGGCCCTCAGGCGGCACTTCGCACCTTGTCCAGGAAGGCGT
Organism: Pararhodospirillum oryzae; assembly: GCF_007992075.1. GTDB lineage: Bacteria > Pseudomonadota > Alphaproteobacteria > Rhodospirillales > Rhodospirillaceae > Pararhodospirillum > Pararhodospirillum oryzae. The sequence continues at coordinate 32,242 of NZ_BJZO01000013.1, read as the reverse complement.
CGAGATCGGTTTCCAGGCCGCGAGTCGCCGCGACCAGGGACACCCCGCTGTCGTTGACCGCCTGGGCCGCCGTGACCGAGGCCTCCATTGCCGCGACCATGCCTTCCAGATGCCCGCCCACGGTGGTCAGCAAGGTGGCCGCGCCATCGACCGCGCCGCCGATTTCACAGACCGCCCGGTCCTGGGCCTGCATCGAGGCCCGCAACCCACGGGCCAGATCGTCAACCCGAATCACCGCCTGATTGGCCGCGCCAATGTCGAGCACGGTCTGGTCGATTTCCCCTTGGATGCGCGCGACGTGGCCCGAGATTTCGGCGGTCGCGGTGTTGGTCTGCTGGGCCAGGGCCTTGACCTCGCCCGCGACCACGGCGAACCCCTTGCCGGCCTCGCCGGCGCGGGCCGCCTCGATGGTGGCGTTCAAGGCCAGCAGGTTGGTCTGGCCGGCGATCGCGGCGATCAGATCGACCACCTCGCCAATGCACGCGGCGGCCTCGGCCAGGGCCGCGACCCTTTGGTTGGTGCCGTCGGTGCCGGCGCGGGCGTCGGCCAGGGCCTGCAAGGCTTCTTCCAGATGGCCGTGCGCCAGGGCGGTGGCGCGTCCCATGCCCTCGGCTCCGGCCACCACCTGGGCCATGGTTTGCGACACCCGGCCGATGTGGCTCGAAACGTCCAGGCCCACCGCGCGGGTGGCGTCCGCCTCGCGCGCGCCGGCCGCCCCCTGGGCCTGGATGCCCTCGGCCATGGTATCAAGGGCCTGGGCGCGGTGGCGCACCGAGCGCTCGAAATCGTCGGCCAGCCCCAGCACCGTGGCCCGCCTTCTGAGCTCGGCCCGTTCCTCCTCGGCCAGGCGCTCGGCCTGCAGGGCCTCGACCTGGCCGGCATTGGCCTTGAACACGGCAATGGCCCGCGCCATGCGCCCGATTTCGTCCTGGCGGCCCAGGCCCGGGATTTCAACCGCCTGCCCGCCCTCGGCCAGCTTCAGCATGGCCGCTTCGATTTTTTGCAAGGGGCAGTAAATCGACCGGGCCAGGATGATCGAAAAGGCCACGAAAAGGGCCAGCATCGCCGCGCCACCGCCGTACAGCATCATGCCGACCCGCGCCTGCTCACGCCCCGCGCGGGTATGTTCCGCCGCCCGGGCCTGGGCGGAGAGGGTGGCCAGGTCATGCAAAACGGCGTCGATCCCTTCCAGGGTTTCGCCCAAGGCCTGCTCGGCGCCCGTGCGTCCCTCGATCGCCGTGACGTAGCGCCCCACCCCCTGGATATAGGTGGTCAGTTTCCTGGAAAGCTCTGCTTGGGTCGAGGCATCGAAGGGGCCGCCCATCAGCGCGAAATCGGCCTCGGTGGCGGCCTTGCGCAAATGGCCCTGGGTTTCGGGAGTGGGGGTGATCAGGAACGCCTGTTCGAACCGACGCACCTGCGACAGCTTGCCGGCGATGGCGCCGACGTTGGGCCACAAGGTCAGTTCCTTTTCGATCGCGTCCAGGGGCGCCTTGAGGGTGGCGCGCAGCCCGCTCTGATCGCTCAGCCCCACCGTTTCGCGGGCCTGGACCACCTGGGCCATCCGGCCATCCAGGGCCCGGACCTGATCGTGCACCTGGGCAAGCTCCGCCCGCGTGGCGTTGGCCAGCCCGGTTTCGCCGGTCAGGCGATCAAGACGGGCCAGGGCCTCGCGCGCGGCGGCCGTGCCCTGCTGGAAGCGCTCCAGCGCCGCCGCCCCTTCCTTTTCGTGGGACAGTTCGGCCAGGCGCAGGCCCATGACCTCGCGCGACAGATCCTTGAGCGCCAGATCAAGCGCGGCGAACGCCTGGCGCCGCTGGTCGGCCTCGGCGTTTTCCCGCGCCCCAAGCTCGTGGATCACCACCAGCCCGGCGAACGCCACCAGTCCCACAACGGCCAGGGCCACGATTCGCGCCGCGATGGGAATCGAGATCCGGGGCACGGACCACCTCGCGAACACACGCGCACGGACCGTCTTCGGGGCTGGCCGCGACGCTTCGTCATCCCACGCGCCTGCCTCGGTGGCCGTGAGGACCATTTCGCCCGCTGCCATGCCATTCATTGTCTTTCATGCTCCTTCGCGGGGTTTCAAAAGCCGGTGCCCTCCGCCTCCAGGGGGGAGGCGAAGGGATCACCAAGTCCCGTTTGGGGCACCCTATCAGCAGCCAGGCCAAGATCCACGGGACGTTTCCGTGAATAATCACTGCTCAAACGAAACGACACCGCACAATAAAAGGGCCGCCTTCAGGAGAAACACCCCTGGAAGTCGGCCCGCACCATTTTTATAACGGAGATGAAAAGAAACGGACTCGCGCGACACTTTCATGAAACTCAACCAGTCGCGCCGGTTTACCTGAAATTGTTCTTATTTCGCGGAAAGTCGAAAGACATCCCCCCTCGTTTCAGCGCTCCTGCCCCCAGCGCTGGCGGAGCGCATCGCGGTGCAGCGCAAACCACTGGGCGGCAATCAAGGCGGTGGCGTTGGTGAAGCGCCCGGCCTCGGTCCAGGCCCGCATCTCGTCGGCGCCCAGGGTAAAAACCCGGATGTCCTCGCCTTCCGCGATCAGCCCATGAATGCCACCGGCCCCGGTGCTGTCCACCCGCCCGCAGTACAAGGTCACGGTTTCGGTCAGCACGCCCGGCGAGACGAACACCCGCCCGATGGGCTCCAAGGCGGTGGGGAGCAGGCCGCATTCCTCCTGGCACTCGCGCCGGGCGACCTCCTCGGGGGTTTCGTCGCCGTCGATGATGCCCGCCACCACCTCGATCATCCAGGCGGGTTCGCCACTGGACCACACCGCCGGACGAAACTGCTCAAGCAGCACCACCCGGTCGGCCACCGGGTCGTAGGGCAGCACCGCCACCGCGTGGCCGCGTTCGATGATCTCGCGGCGGACCGTGGGCCCCATGCCGCCCTCGAAAAGCTCATGACGCAAGGTCAGGGCATCCACGCGCAAATACCCGCGAAACACGGTCTCGCGGGTGAGAAGGTCAACCTGGGACGGCGGCATGACGCTATGCACTCCTTTTCAGGCAACAATGCTCGGAGGGGAAAAACGGCGCCACCGGGCCTTGGTCCGCGCGTCCGCGGGCCTGCGGCCAGGCGTCACAGCCGGGCCAGCAGATCGTCGGCCAGACGGCGGATCTCGGTCGCGGCCGGGCTTGAGGGATCGCTTTCGCTCACGCCCTGGCCTTCCATCAGGCTGGTGACGAAGGCGGTGCGGTTGCCCACGCGGATGGGGGAAACCGGCAGATCCTGGGCGCGCAGTTGCTCTTCCATGGTGGCGGGCAGGCGCGAGCGGGCCGGCACGCGGTTGAGCACCACCAGGGGCGTCACCTTCTCGCGCCGGGCCAGGCCCACGGTGGCGGCCGTGGCCCACAGATCAAGCGGGCTGGGCTGCACCGGAATCAAGAGCACATGGGCGGCGCGCACGGCGGCGCGGGCCTCGGTTTCGGCGTGCGGGGGGGTATCAACCACGATCAGGTCGGCTTCGCGGCCCAGGCGGTCCAGCTCCGGGCCCAGGCGCCAGCCGGCGATGTCCGACAGGCCCAGGCCGCCGGCGGCCGTGCCCAGCCGGGCCTGACGCCGGGCGTGCCAGGCGCTCAGGCTGCCTTGCGGATCGATGTCGACCAGGGCCACCCGATGGCCCCGCGCCGCCAGATCAACGGCGAGATGCGCGGCCAGGGTGGTCTTGCCGGCGCCCCCTTTTTGCTGGGCAATGGTGATGATGCGCGCGCCCATCCGGATCCCCGTTTCGCGGGCCCCTTCCCGCCGGGCCGCGCCTTGCAAGGCTACGCAAGCCAGCCCATGAAAACAAAGGAAATGTCGCGGAGAATGCCGGGTGCCCGCCTCCTTGCGTTCCCAAGGACCGGGGGGCCGCGCGTTGCATCAGGGCGGGGGGTGGGCTACAACGAGGCCAGCGAGCCCCCGGGGGGCTCCCGCCTTTATCCCGACACGATGCCGGAGTGCTCCATGGCTTCCTACCAGTACATCTTCGTCATGAAGAATTTGAGCAAGGTTTACCCCGGAGGACGAGAAATCCTCAAAGGGCTGACCCTTGCCTTCCTGCCCGGGGCGAAGATTGGCGTGCTGGGCCCCAACGGCGCCGGTAAATCCACCGTGCTGCGCATCATGGCCGGTCTCGACACCGATGTCGGTGGCGAAGCCTGGGCGGCCGAGGGCGTGCGCGTGGGCTACCTGGCCCAGGAACCCGAGCTTGACCCGGCCAAGGACGTGATGGGCAACGTCATGGACGGCGTGGGCCCGCTCAAGGCCCTGCTCGACCGCTTCGAGGAAGTGAGCGCCCGCTTCGCCGAGGTCAGCGACGACGACGAAATGAACGCGCTGATCGCCGAACAGGGCGAATTGCAAGAAAAGATCGATGCCGCCGACGGCTGGGACCTCCAGCGCCAGGTGGAAATCGCCATGGACGCCCTGCGCTGCCCGCCGGGCGACGCCGACGTCACCAAGCTGTCGGGCGGTGAACGCCGCCGCGTGGCCCTGTGCCGCCTGCTGCTCTCGCGCCCCGACATGCTGCTGCTCGACGAACCGACCAACCACCTCGATGCCGAGTCGGTGGGCTGGCTGGAGCGCTTCTTGCACGAATACCCGGGCACGGTGGTGGCCGTCACCCACGACCGCTATTTCCTCGACAACGTCGCCGGCTGGATCCTGGAAGTCGATCGCGGCCGGGGCATCCCCTACGAGGGCAATTACTCCACCTACCTGGAGAACAAGCAAAAGCGCCTGGAGCAGGAATCGCGCGAGGAAGGCGCCCGCCAGAAGGTCATCGCCCGCGAACTGGAGTGGATTCGCCAGTCGCCCAAGGCGCGGCAGACCAAGAGCAAGGCCCGTGTGTCGGCCTACGAAGCCCTGGTCGCCGAAGCCGGGATGCAAAAGCAGGAAAACGCCCAGATCGTCATTCCGGTGGCCGAGCGCCTGGGCGGCGTGGTCATCGAGGCCGAGGGCCTGTGCAAGGGCTACGGCGATCGCCTGCTGATCGACGACCTTTCGTTCCGCCTGCCGCCCGGCGGCATCGTCGGCGTGATCGGCGCCAACGGCGCGGGCAAGACCACCTTGTTCCGGATGATCACCGGCCAGGACACCCCCGACAAGGGGTCGATCCGGGTGGGCGAAACCGTGCGCCTGGGCTACGTGGACCAAAGCCGCGACAGCCTCGACCCCGACAAGACCGTCTGGCAGGAAATTTCCGACGGTCTCGACGAACTGGACCTGGGCAAGCGCAAGATCCCCAGCCGCGCCTACGTCGGCCAGTTCAACTTCAAGGGCGCCGACCAGCAAAAGAAGGTGGGCCTGCTGTCGGGCGGTGAACGCAACCGCGTGCATCTGGCCAAGATGCTGAAGTCGGGCTCCAACGTCTTGCTGCTCGACGAACCGACCAACGACCTCGACGTGGAAACCCTGCGCGCGCTCGAAGAAGCCTTGCTGGAATTCGCCGGCTGCGCCGTGGTCATCTCGCACGATCGTTGGTTCCTGGACCGCATCGCCACCCACATGCTGGCCTTCGAGGGCGATTCGCATGTCGAGTGGTTCGAGGGCAACTTCGCCTCTTACGAAGAGGACAAGAAGCGCCGCCTGGGGGCGGACGCCGATCAGCCGCACCGCATCAAGTACAAGCCGCTGACCCGTTGACCGCCTTGCCTGGACCACGACCGGCGCACGCGAACGCAAGCTGTTTTCCTTGCGACGCCTTCACCGCGCCGGCCGCTGGCCCGTGCGACGGAAGGCCCGTCTTGTCCACGCCCGCGCAAGGCGCCGTCTTCACCCGCCAGATCCTGGCCGAGTTCCTTCTGGATCTGGCGGGCTACACCCTGGATGCCCCCCTGCCCGACTGGCGCTTCCTGGAGCCCTCGGCCGGCGGGGGGACCATTCTCCTGGCCGCGATCGAGCGCCTGCTGGCCGTGTGGCGCCGCGAGCCCGGACGAGACCGCGACCCGCTGGCCCTGGCCGACGCCATCCGCGCGGTGGAAATCCATCCCGAAACCTTCGAGGCCACCCGGACCCGCGTGGTCGAAACCTTGCGCGCCCACGGGCTGGGTTCGCGTCCCGCCCGGGCCCTGGCCGATCGCTGGCTGGTGCCGGGCGACTTTTTGCTGTGCCCGCTGCCCGATGCCTTCGACGTGATCGCCGGCAATCCGCCCTACGTGCGCACCGAACGCCAGTGCCCGGCCCGACGGGCCGACTACCGGGCGCGCTATGCGACCGTGTACGATCGCGCCGACCTCTACGTGCCGTTTTTCGAGCGCGCCTTGCGCCTGCTGGCCCCGGGCGCCACCTTGGCCTTCATCTGCGCCGACCGCTGGATGAAGAACCGCTATGGGGGCCCCTTGCGTGCCCTGATCCGCCAGGAATACCACCTGCGCCTGATCGTGGACCTGAACGCGCTCGACCCCTTCGAAATCCCGGTGCTGGCCTATCCGGCCCTCACCGTGATTACCCGCGCCGCCCCCGGCCCGACCACGCTGGTGGCCGGAATCGACCCCGATCCGGCCGGGCTCGCGGCGCTGGCCCGCCATCTGAAAACCCAAACACTCCCCTCCTCCGCGTCGGCGCTCGCGCCGCCCCAGGCCGGGGCGGTGTCGGTACGCCCGACCGACCTGGGGCCCGGGGGGGCGGCGCCCTGGATTCTGGGCGCCCCCGAACGCGGCGCCCTGGTGCGGCGCCTGGAAGCCACCTTCCCCCGCCTGGAGGAAACCGGCTGCCGGGTGGGCATCGGGGTCGCCACCGGCGCCGACGCCGCTTTCATCGCCCCCTTCGAGGCCCTCGACGTGGAGCCCGACCGCAAGCTGCCCCTGGTCAAGACCCGCGACGTGGCCAGCGGGCGCGTGGCCTGGGGGGGATTGGGGGTCGTGAACCCGTTCGCGCCCGAGGGCGGGCTGGTGGCGCTTGAGGCCTATCCGCGCCTGGCCGCCCACCTGGAAGCCCACCGCGCCCGCCTGGAGGCCCGCCACGTGGCCCGGCGCCTGCCCGGCCATTGGTACAGGACCATTGACCGTATTCATCCCGCCCTGGCGACCACGCCCAAGCTCCTGATTCCCGACATCAAGGGGCACGCGCACGTGGTGCTGGAGGAAGGCCGCTACTACCCGCACCACAATCTCTATCACATCACCGCCACCACCTGGGACCTGCGGGCGCTGCGCGCGGTGCTGGCCTCGGGGATCGCGCACCTGTTCGTGGCCGCCTATTCCCCACGGCTGCACGGCGGGTTCCTGCGCTTCCAGGCCCAATACCTGCGCCGGATTTGCCTGCCCCGTTGGGAGAGCGTGCCCGCTCCGATCCAGGCCGCCTTGCGCGCGCTCCCCCCCGATGCCCCGCCCGAGGCGGCGCGCCCGGCCGTGTCGGCTCTCTATGGCCTGGACGCCCGTGACTGGCAGGCGATCGAAGGCGACGCCCCATGACGGTTCCCCCCGAATCCCCGTTGCTTTTCCCCGATCTGCCCTTGTTCGCGCCCTCCCCTGCCCCGGGCCCCCTGGCCCCCGAAACCCTGAACGCCCTGGCCCGGGACGCGGTGCGCACCTTCTGGCAAACCCGCGACCAGGCCCGCCAGCGCCAGCAGGCCGGGGCCAGCCCCGATCAGGGCGAGCGCGCGGGCGTGACCGCTGGCAAGAACATGGATGGCTTCACCGCCCTGGTGAGCGCGCTGGTCCACGCCCACGGTCCCGCCGGGTGCGTGATCCCGACCCAGCGCGCCCAGCTGGCCCTGCCCGGGGCCCTGCGCCCGACCAAGCTGTGGGATCTTCTGGTGCTGCGACACGGGCGGCTGGTGGCGGCGATCGAGTTCAAAAGCCACGTCGGCCCGTCGTTCGGCAACAACTTCAACAACCGCGCCGAGGAGGCGATCGGCAGCGCCCTGGATCTGCGGCTGGCGTGTCGTGACGGCCTGCTGGGCGCGGGCGCGGCCCCGTTCGTGGGCTGGCTGATGCTGGTGGAGGAAGCGCCGGGCTCCACCCGCCCCTTGCGCGAGGCCTCGCCCCACTTCGCGCTCGCCCCCGACATCGCCGGCAGTTCCTACCTGGAGCGCTACGAGCACCTGTGCCGGCGGCTGATGGACGAAGGCCTGTACACGGCCACCGCGCTGCTGGCCTCGTCGCGGGAGACGGGGCCGGACGGGGCCTTTCGCGCCCTTTCCCCCGCCACCAGCCTGGAAGCCTTCGCAAGCGCCCTTGCCGCCCACCTGGAAGCGCAAAAAACTTAAAGGCCTATTCCGAATCGCGCGGTTCGCGGCGCAACAGGTCAAGCTGGCCCTCGGCCTCGTGGCGGCCGGCGGCCCCGGTCAGGGTGCCTTCGTCCTCCACGTCCTCCAGGGCGTCCTCGCCATCGCGCGCGCGCGCGCCATAGGCGGCCAGGGCCGGGCGCGCATCAAGGAGGCCAGCCGCCTTCAGTTCCTCGATCCCCGGCAGGGCATCCAGGCCGGCCAGCCCGAAGTGATCCAGGAAGGCCGCCGTCGTGACCCAGGTCAGGGGCCGGCCCACGGTCTGGCGCCGGCCGCACGGCCGGATCCAGCCGGCTTCCAGCAACTGGTCGAAGGTCCCCTTGGACAGGGCCACGCCCCGGATTTCCTCGATCTCGGCACGCGTCACCGGCTGATGGTAGGCCACGACCGCCAGGGTCTCCAGGGCGGCGCGGCTGAGACGGCGCGGTTCGGGCGCGACCAGCCGCAACACCGGCGCCAGATCGGGCGCGGTGCGAAAGGCCCAGCGCCCGCCATTGTTCCCCAGCACGACCCCCCGCCCGGCGTAGTCGCCTTGCAACCGGGTCAGCAAGGCGGGCACGTCGAGGCCTTCGGGCACGCGGGCGGTCAGGTCATCAACGCTCAGCGGGTCGGACGAGGCGAACAGCAAGGCCTCGACCAACCGGAGAGCGTCAAAATCAGGCTTGGACACGGAACACGGTTTCCTTGAAACGAACGCCCCCTCCCTGGCTTTGCCCCAGGAAGGGGGTCCGGGGCCTCACAACCCCGGCAGGGGGCGCCGCCCCCGCAGGGCGCGCCGCCCCCGCAGGGCTCGCAGGGCTCGCAGCCCTCGCAGCCCTCGCAGGGCGCGCAGCCCCCGGCGGGGAGCGGGGCAGAAGAGCCCCGCCCCTTATTGATTTACGCGATCCCCAGGGCGGCCCGCCAGCCCGGATAGCGGGCATCGGCATCGGCGGGGAAGGATTCCAGCGCGCGGGCCAGTTCCTTGTGGTCCTTGGCGTAGGTGACCAGATCAACGCCCTGGTCCCACGATTCCCAGGCCTGGCGCAGCGAGATCGCGCCGGCGGTGGCGCCATCCAGGTGGCCGAAGGCGCCGCCGCCCGAGGTCTGGATCACGTTGGCGTGGCCCAGGTTGGTGAAGAAGCCCGGCAGGCGCAAGGCGTTCATGCCGCCGCTGATGATGGGCGTGCACGCCTTCATCCCGTTCCACGCCTGATGGAAGTAGGGACCCTGGGCCTCGTCCTGCTCCAGCATGTAGGCCATGGCGCGGTCGGCGGGGTCGCCTTCCATCTTGCCAAAGCCCATGGTGCCGGTGTGAATGCCGCTGGCGCCTTGCAGACGGGCCATCTTGCTGAGCACGAAGGCGGTGTAGCCGCGCTTGGACTGGGGCGAGGTCACGGCGCCGTGGCCGGCCCGGTGATAGTGCAAGAAGGTGTCGGGGAAACGGCGCCGGGCCGTGGTCACCGCCGCCGGGCCGGCAACGTAGCCATCGACCAGGAAGGCCACGTGGCTCGCGTTGGTCCCGAAGGTTTCCAGGATGTATTCGCCGCGCGCGATCATCTCGAACGGATCGTCGGCGGTGATGTTGGCCGAGAACAGCTTGGCCTCGCCGGTTTCATCCTGGGCGCGGGCCATGGCGTCGGCCACCAGGCGGATGGTCTCCTTGAGCGGCGCGAAGGGCTGGTTGCCCTGGGGCTCGTCGTTCTTGATGAAGTCTCCGCCGCGCCAGAACGACAGGCAGGCATCGGCGAAGGGCTGCGGACGCAAGCCCAGCTTGGGCTTGATGATCGTGCCGACGATCAGGCCGCCGTTGGTCTCGGGACGCCCCAACACCTTCCACAGGGCGGAAATGTTGGTCGCCGGACCATCGAACAGGGCCAGGTACGCGGGCGGCACATAGAAATCGTGCATCTTCGCGTATTCAACGTCGCCCATGCCCTGGTTGTTGCCGATGGTCAGCGTCAGGAACGACGCGATCATCGCCTTGCCGTCGGTGATGTTGCGATCGAACAGACCCAGGGGATAGGCGATCTTCATCAACCCCGAGGGTTCATCGACAAAATAGACAAGGGCATCGACGCCACGCGTGAAGTCGTCGGTCGTGCAGACCTCGACGTTGGTGCCGGTCGAGCTTTCCGCCGCGAAGTGGGCCGCCGTCTCGACAAAGCCATGGCCCGACTTGGGGCGCATGATGTAGGCGCACAGCACATGCTCGCCGCCAGCGATCAGGTCTTCTTCCTTGAGGTCGAGATTAACGTAGCGGGCCGACTGGTCCATGGGGGTCCTCCTCGGTTGGAATGCCCACAGTGTATCCAGGGAATCGCATAAGGAAAAATATATTATTCTTGAGGCCAGCATAAGCCAGGCTTATGGAGCGGAGAGCGGCGCGTCGTTCCGCACGCTTCCCCGCCGGTTTTCTCCGGAATATTCAACCTGACGGCGCCGGCGGTCGGGGCCAAAATAATCAGGCGTGCGCACAAAGGGACGCGGGGCCTCCAGCACCGCCCGCAAGCGCGCGGACAGGCCCGGCGGACTGACGGGCTTGGCGATGAATTCGTTGACGCCGGCGTTGCGGGCCTCGGTCAGGGTTTCACGGGTCACGCGGGCCCCGATCAGGATAATCGGCACGTAGGCGGCCCGTCCGCCCACGATGGTGCGCAGGTAGCGGGCGAAGGCGACTCCGGACATGGGAGCCAGGCCCGCGTCCACCAGCAGGACCTGGGGGGTGTTCCGAGGAGAAAGCCAGGTCAACAGGGCCTGGGGGGTTGGGAAATCGACCACGCGTTCGACCCCCAGCATGCCCAGGACGGAAGTCAGGAACTGGCGGGATTGCTCGTTCGCGTCAAGGATCGCCACCAGGATGTCGCGTTCGCGCAACGAGGCAGGCGAAATCAACGGCCGCATCGCCGGCCTCCCATGCAGTGGGTCCCACGACACAACAGGCATCCGGGCGCCGGGAAAGGGACCGTCCGTTTCACCTGAAAGCGGATTAGCTCTACATCCATTTGATTAAACTTGCCTTTTCCGGAGGAGCCGCACCCATTTTTCCCCGGCGGTTTTTGGCGTGTGGCCACTCCTTCCGGCAACGCCGCCCGCCCGGGATCTCAAGAAGCCGGGCGCCCCGCCGTCGAGACAACCGCGCGTCCGGCCTCGGTGAGCTTGCAGACCAGCCAGTCGGGCTTCAGGGGATTGGCGAACCAGGGTTCGGCCCAGCCCTGCGCCAGGCACGCGCGCACCACCCGGCTATCAACCCGCCGGCCGTTTTCATCGAACAACGGCAGCTTGCCCCCCGGCTGATCCAGGCCCCGGCGCAACCATCGGCGCTGGGAGTCGGTGGGCCGGACCGGCCTGGGAGGGCTGCCCGGACCGTCGGCCCCGCTGTCCGGCCTGGCGGAATCGTCGTCGCTTCCGGGGCGCGCGGGGCCGTCGTGCGTTTTGACGACGGCTCGCTGCGTCCCCTCGCCCGTGTCGCTCATGGTTGCCTCTACCGGCCCGGATCGTCCACACTCGGGGGGCCATGGTACGAAGCTAGGGAAGGGGAGTCCATGACCCAATGCTTGGTCTACATGACCGCCGCCAGCGAGGACGAGGCGCTCCGCCTGGGGCGAACCCTGGTCGAGGAGCGGCTGGCGGCCTGCGTGAACATCCTGGGCCCGATCCGCTCGATCTTCCGCTGGGAAGGCACGCTGCAAGAGGAAACCGAGATCGCCTTCCTGGCCAAGACCGACGAAGCGCGGGTCGACGCCTTGACCGAGCGGGTCACGGCATTGCACAGCTACGAATGCCCCTGCGTGGTCGCCTTGCCGATTCAGGCGGGCGCGCCCGATTTCCTGGCCTGGATCTCCTGCCAGACCGCCCTTTCATAGAGCATCGTGTGTTGAACCTGATTCAGGCACGATGCTTTAACTCTTTGTTTTTGCTTTCAGCTTATCCGAGAAGCGGTTCCCGCTTCTCGGGTCTGGTTCTAGAATCCGGCCCCGTTCAACGCAACCACGGCCTTGTGATCCCCTGCCTGACTCCGGAGAATGTCTCATGGGTTTTCGTTTTCGCCAGTCGATCCGGCTTGCTCCGGGTCTTCGCCTGAACCTGGGCAAGCGCGGCACCAGCCTGACGGTGGGACGACCGGGCGCCAGCGTCAACCTGGGCCGCCAGGGTGCGCGCGCCACGGTGGGCCTGCCCGGCACCGGTCTTTCGTACAGCACGAAGGTCCGCCCCCTGGGCGGCGCGACGGGAACCCTGCCCCGATGGGTCCGGCGCCTGGGACAAGGGGTGTTTTTCCTGCTGGCCGCCGGCCTCGTCGCAAGCAGCGTGATGGAAAAGCTGGGGATCGACCTTTCCTCCCTCCTCCACCTCCCTGCCCTTCTCCAGTAGAGCGCATTCCGATCGAAATGGATCAGTGAATGCGCTCTGGTTTTTTGAATTATCGCATTTTCGAACCGCCGAAATGGTGTCCATTTCGGCTGAAAATGCTCTGGAGTTTGCCCGGGAAAAGTGGGCATCGCTTTTCCAGAAAAGACAAACTCAAATAAAGGGATCTTGAGTCTGTCCGCTTCAACGTGAAACGGACGGACTCAAGCCCCTCTTTTGTTCAGGATGGCCGGCGAAAGGCGAGGGTCACGGTGGTGCCCTCGCCGGGGCGGTGCTCGACCCGAAGCGTGCCAGCGTGGCCGCAGGCAACCCGTTCCACCAGGGCAAAGCCCAGGTACTGCCCCCCCCACGCGGCCGGCGCAAAGGGCGCGTCGGCCTCCAGGGGGACCTCGTCCGGGCGCGAGGGAGACAGGCCGGTTCCATTATCGACAAGGGATATTTCCCATGTCCCGGCGGTTTCCCGAGTGTCGACGATCAGACGAAGCGGGCGATCCGGGTGAACGCGGTCCAGGGCCAGGCCGATCAGGCTGCGAAACATCTCGACCAGGGCGCTTTCCACCCCGTTCAGGGTGGGAAGGCCGGCCGCCACGACCACTTCCGCGCCCAGACGGTTCATTTCGGAAGCCCACGCCTCGGTCGCCTCGGCCAGGGCCCGGCCGAGATCGACCGGTTCGCCTGGGGCGGTGGTGCTCATGACCCGCGCCAGGGTCTGAACCGCGTCCAACTGCTCCTTCAGGCGGGTCGTCGCGGTGCCGGCATAATCCAGCAGGTCCAGATCATCGCGGCCCATCGCCCCCTCAAGGCGCCGGTGGAGCAGGGCCAGGACCCCGGCCAGAACCCGGACCGGGTCTTGAAGCTGGCTCGCGACCGCTCCCGACAAGGTTCGCACGTCCCGTGCCGCCCGCGCCAGCGCGCCCTGCGCATGGGCCAGCGCGGCTTCAACCGCCTTTTCGCCCGAGACATCCACCATCAGGCCGGACCATACCGTGGCGCCGTCGGGCGTGCGCCGGGGCAAGGCATGCGCGCGCACCCAGCCCAGCTTGTCCCCCACCTCCACCGGAAAATCGTGGCGCCAGGGTTCCAGGGTTATCGAGGATTGCTGAAGGCTGTCGAGCAAGGTTGGCCGGTGAGTCGCGGGGATCAGGTCCAGCATCACCCGCGCGTCGGGGACCACCGGTCCCAACGGCTTGCCAAGCAGGGCACGGATCCCCGCGCTGATGAACGGAAAACTCATGGTGCCGTTCGGGTTCACGCGCAGTTCGTACACCGCGCCCGGGATGCTGGCCGCCAGCGTGCTCAGACGCTCCTCAATGATCTGCCGGGCCTCGATATGGGTGCAGTATTCGACCAGGGTCCCGGCAAGATCGGCAAGCACCCGGATCTGCTCCAGCTCCTGGACGCTTGGAGTGTGAATGGTCCGGTAATACAAAGCAAAGGTGCCCCGAACCGACCCGTCGGTGGCGCGGATGGGTTCGGACCAACAGGCCGCCAGGCCCGTCGGGCGCATGAGCTCGGTGAACGCGGCCCAATACGGATGGGCCAGGATATCGGGCACCACCACCGTCTGGCCCCGAAAGGCGGCGGTGCCACAACTGCCCACCCCCTCCCCGATTTCCACCCCGTCCACGGCCTTGTGATAGAACTCGGGAAGGCTGGGCCCCGCCCCGAAATACAAGCGTCCCCCGCGCAACAGCATGATCGAACAGATCAGACCGGGGTTCATCTCCTCGATGAAGCGCACCAGGGCGTCAAGGGCGGCATGGATGTTCGCCCCTTGCAGGATGGACGCCAAGATACGCTTTTGCCAGACGAGAAAAGTCTGGGCGTCCATTTTTGTTTCCCGCAACAGGCGCGGCGGCACCCCATCGGATTCACGGGAAGACACGGGCGACCATGCGGGCAAGGGAGGCGGCAACGGCACGCCCTGCCCGGACGACGGACACGGGGCCTGAACCGACGCGCACGCGCACGGGCCTTCACCGTGCGAAGGCTCTTCCGGCCTGGGGGGGGGAGCGGCAGGCACTCCCTCCTCGGGCGGCCGGCTCTCTCCCGGCCGCGGCTGTCGCTCCACCATCCCCTTGAACCCTGTCGCGCACCTTTTATTTCGCGGTTGCCTCAAACGCCGACCGCGTATTCCCAATCAGCATAGGCACGGTTTGAAAAACCCGACAACCCCTTTCGGATGGACCCAATACCGCCTTGAGTTTCTGCACAGGGTGGGCCCACGGGGCCGAAGGAGCGAAATCCGGGCTCAGGCTCGGGAGGGGGGAACCGGCACCGCCGACGGCGCGCCCGGGGTTTCGGACTCGGGCCCCATGTGGCGCAGCCCCTCGCGCAGGTAGTCGTAGCCGGTGACCAGGGTCATCCCCGCCGCGCCCCACAACAGCAACTCGCCCAGCAGGCTCATGGGGACATCAAGCCCGGGCAAGGGCCCGATGATCAGCACGGCCAGGGCGATCAACTGCACCGTGGTCTTCCATTTGGCCAGCCGGGTGACCGGCATGCCCACCTGGATCTCGGCCAGGAACTCGCGCAGGCCCGACACCAGGATTTCGCGCATCAAGATGACAACGGCGGCGGGAATGCTCCAGGGGCTGATGTGCCCCACGCCCACCAGCATCATCAAAACGGCGGCCACCAGCAGCTTGTCGGCGATGGGATCAAGAAAGCGCCCCAGGCGCGAGACCTGGTTGCTGCGCCGGGCCAGCCAGCCGTCGAAAAAATCGGTGATCGCGGCGGCGATGAACAAGCCGCCATTGATCCAGCGCGCCATGGGGGCGTCGACATAGAACAAGGCGACCATCAGCGGAATGACCACGATGCGCGCCAAGGTCAGGAGGTTGGGCAAGGTGAGCACGGAGGACGTCCTTTCGCGGCGGCCCCCCAAGGTCCGGCCGAGGGGGAGAGGGTCCGGAAGGAACCCGGGCGGCGTGACGGTGCCAGGGACCCTATCCGGCGTCATGAAAATGCTCGTAGATCTTTTTTGCAAGGGCCGCGCTGATGCCGTCCACCACCTCCAGGTCGGCCAGCCCGGCCTGGGCGACGGCACGCGCCGATCCGAAATGGTGCAGCAGCGCCTTTTTGCGCCGCGCGCCGATCCCCGGCACCGCGTCCAGGGGCGAGGACCCGATGGCGCGCGAGCGCTTGGCGCGGTGGGTGCCGATGGCAAAGCGGTGGGCCTCGTCGCGCAGGCGCTGGAGATAATGAAGCACGGGATCGTTGAGCGGAAAACTGAGCGGCGGCCCCCCGGCCAGGGGGAAGAAGCGCTCGCGCCCCGCGTCGCGGTCGGGCCCCTTGGCCACCCCCACCACCGCGAGGTCGTCAATCCCCAGTTCGGCCAGCACCGCCCCGGCCGCGCTCACCTGCCCCTGACCGCCGTCGATCAGCACCAGATCGGGCCACAGTCCGCGCTCGCGGGTGGGGTCCTCGCCTTGCGCGCGGGCAAACCGCCGGCGCAGCACCTCGCGCATCATGGCGAAGTCATCACCCGGCACCGTTTCCGGATCACGGATGGTGAAGGTGCGATAGGCGTTTTTGACAAACCCCTCGGGGCCGGCCACCACCATCGCCCCCACCGCGTGCGCGCCCCGGATGTGGCTGTTGTCGTAGATCTCCACCCGCTCGGGGGGCGCCTTCAGGGAAAAGGCCCGGGCCACGCCTTCCAGCAAGCGGCGATGCGCGCTGCCCTCGGCCATCCGCCGGCCCAGGGCCTCGCGGGCGTTCAACGCCGCGTGCTCCACCAGCTTGCGCCGGTTGCCGCGCCGGGGCACCCCCAGCGTCACCCGATGACCGGCACGCAAGGCCAGCGCCTTTTCCACCAGTTCCTGATTGGGCAGGGGCTGATCCAGCAAGATCAGGCGCGGCGGCGGCAGGCGGGCGTACAGCTGGCCCACGAAGCCTTCCAGCACCTCGGCCGTGGTCAGGTCGGCGGGATGGGCGGGAAAAAAGGGCCGGTTGCCGTTGTTGCGCCCGCCCCGGAAGAAGAACACCTGCACGCAGGTCTGGCCGCCCTCGCTGTGCAAGGCGATGACATCGGCCTCGCCCAGGGTGGGCAGGTTGATGTCCTGGTGGGCCTGGACGTTGGTCAGGGCCTTGATGCGGTCGCGGTACACGGCGGCCGCCTCGAACGCCAGGGCCGCCGAGGCTTCCTCCATGCGCCGGGCCAGCTCGCGCTGCAAGGAGGTGCTGCGCCCCGACAGGAAGGCGCGGGCCTCCTCGACCAGGGCGGTGTAGGCCGCCGGCTCGATCCGCCCCACGCACGGCCCCGAGCAGCGCTTGATCTGGAACAGCAGGCAAGGCCGGGTGCGGTTCGCGAACACCGCGTCGGCGCAGGTGCGCAGCAAGAAGGCGCGCTGCAAGGCGGCCAGCGTCTCGCTGACCGCCCGGCCCGAGGCAAAGGGCCCGAAGTGGGTGCCGGGCTGCGGACGCCCGCCCCGGGTCTTGATCAGGCGCGGGAACGGGTGGCCGGGCGTGATCTCGATGTAGGGGAAGCTCTTGTCGTCGCGCAGAAGGATGTTGTAGCGGGGCTTCAGTTTCTTGATCAGGTTCGATTCAAGAAGCAGGGCCTCGGCCTCGGTGTGGGTGGTGATCACCTCCAGCGCGACGGTGGCCGCCACCATGCGTTGCAGCCGCACGGGCAGGCGATGGGTCTGGGTATAGGAAACCACCCGCCGGCGCAGCACCCGCGCCTTGCCCACGTACAGCACCGCGCCCTGGGCATCAAGCATGCGGTAGACCCCGGGGCTGAGCGGCAGCAGGCGGATCTGGGAACGCAGATACGCGGCACCGGTCAAGGGCAGGCTTTCGGCCGAATCGGCGCCTGGGGCCGGCGCGGAAAAAGAAGGAGCGGCAGGCTCGGACAAGGGGGAACTCCAGGAGACGGGCACGCTCGAATCGATCAGGGCCGGCGGCCCCCTGTCAAGGGAGGAAGAATCCCCGCTCCCTGTGGATAACTCTGTGGGCAACCCCGGGGGCAAAGGGAGGCAAGCCAGGGTTTCCGGGGCGTTGCCCGTCATTGCCTACAAAATAGGCAAAAGATTATCTCTTTGATCCACAATGAAAAAATCTTTGGCGTCCCGGTTCCTCGCGCTTCCGGCCGGGCCGCACGCGACGGTTTCGTGACTCTCGTTCCGTGTCGGGATTCATGTGCAAAACCAAACGGCGCGAAGGCCCGACCCAATGCCGGGCCGGGCCTTCGCGCCGCTGGGGAAAAAACACTCAGGCGCGGGGATTGAAGCGCTCGATTTCCACGCCAACGCTATGGGCATCCTCGAACACATCGAGCTTTTCCACCCGAACCCGGACCGACACCACGCGGGCATCTTGCAAGCACAAGCCGGCGATCCGCTCGGCCAGGGTCTCAACCAGGTTGACATGGCCATCGGCCACCACCGAACGCACCCGCACGATGATCGCCTCGTAGCAGACCACGTTGTCCAGGCGGTCCTCCAGGGGCGCGCCGTCTTCCCGCACGCCCAGGTCGAGATTGATCAGCACCCGCTGGGGCGTCAGATGCTCGTGCGCGTAAACGCCGATGCTGGCGGTCACGGTGAGGTCGCGCACGAAGACATGGCGCAAGCCACTGCGGGCATCGGCGATGTGCAACGGCTCGATGACGGGATTCTTGCGCTTGGTCAACGGGGAGATCCTTCGAAGCAAGACGGAGAAACGCCGGGCCTCATTCATCGAGACGGCGCACGGGGCCGGCCTGGGCCCAGCCCAGATGCTGCCCGCCATCCAGGGCGATCATCTGGCCGGTCAGGGAAGGCGCCTCCAGCACGAAACGCACGGCGCGCGCGATTTCCTCGGGCGACGTGCCATGACCCAGGGGCACCGAAGCGGCCTGGGCGGCAAACTGCTGGGGGGTCTGGCGCGGACTGGGCAAGGCCGGACCCGGCCCGATGCCCACCACGCGCACACGCGGAGCCAGCGCCAGGGCCAGGGTCTGGGTCAAGGTCCACAGGCCGGCCTTGGACAAGGTATAGCTGATGAAATAGGGCGTCAGATTCCAAACCCGCTGATCAAGCAGGTTGATGATCACACCGGTGGCGGAGGGAGGCAGGGCGCGGGCCATGGCCTGGCTGAGCACGAACGGCGCGCGCAGGTTGGTTTCCATGTGGGCATCCCAGGACTCCCGGGTGGCCGAGTCCCACATGTCCAGCTCGAAAACCGAGGCGTTGTTGACCAGCACGCCCAGCGGCCCCAGGGCCGCGAGCGCCGCCTGGGCCAGGGCGTCCACCTCCTCTTCCCGGCTCAGGTCGCCTTGCACCAGGACGGCACGCCGCCCGAGTGCTTGAATCAAGGCGGCCGTTTCCCTGGCTTCGTCGGGGGAATCGCGGTGGTGCACCGCCACGTCGTAGCCCAGCGCCGCCAGTTCCAGCGCGGCGGCCCGGCCCAGACGGCGGGCCGCCCCGGTCACCAGCGCGGCGCGGGGCCGGGTTTCCAACGCGGGCGGCGTGGGAATGAGCGGGTCGGCCTGGGGGTCGTCCGAAAACGCGTCCGCGGCAGGACCGGGGAAGGATTCAGGGGATGCCGGCATGCGTCACCGTCCGCCAATCTGTCGGAACCGAAAGAAGGGGCCACCGTCCTCCGGCAGTGCGTCACTCCCCGGGGCGCGCCCCGGGGGGAAAAGCGTCGGCCGGGACGATAAGACCGCCCCGGCCGGAAAATCCATCACGCCGCCGAGAACGACGCACCCGAGCGCCGGCGCGGCCGGTTGTGGGAGCGCTTGGGTCCGCCCGATCCGTCGCGGGGCGCGGCGGAACGCGGGCCGGCGCCAGACTGGGCCTCGGCCTGGGACGGGGCCGGACGACGCGAGCGGCGCACCGGCGCCTCGCCGCCTTCACGGGTAGCCCGGATTTCGGCGTTCCCCTGGTCGGAAGGACCCCGACCCGGCGCGCGCGGCGCCCGATCGCCGCCGGTTCCGCGCGCCTCGCGCGGGCCCCGGTTGTTGTCGCGTCCCCCCCGGTTATTCTCGCGGAAGCCCCGGTTGTCGCGGGTATCGCGCTCGTCGCGTCCCCCACGGGCCTCGCCGGCCCCGCGGGCCTCGCCGGTCCCACGGGACTCACCGTTTGCACGAGACTCGAACGAATCCCGGACCCCGCGCGGGGAAACCGTGGCGTTATGCCCCCGGGGCGGACGCCCCTGGGTGGCGGCCTCGCCGTCGCGGGCCGGGGCCGGGCGCGCCCCGGGTCCCTTGGCCGGGCGTCCCGATCCACGCGGCCGACGCCGGGGCTCGGGATCGGCCTCGCCGGTCAGCGAGCGGCCGATCAGACGCTCGATATCGCGCAGCAACGGCCGTTCGGTATCGTCGCACAGGGAAATCGCGCTGCCACTGGCGCCCGCCCGCGCCGTGCGCCCGATGCGGTGGACATAGGCCTCGGGCACGTTGGGCAGCTCGTAGTTATACACAAAGGTGATGCCGTCCACGTCGATGCCGCGCGCGGCAATGTCGGTGGCCACCAGGATGCGCACCCGATCCCCCCGGAACGAGGCCAGGGCACGCTCGCGCTGAACCTGGCTCTTGTTGCCGTGGATGGCCTCGGCCGGCAGGCCGGCCGCGCACAGGTGGTCGGCCACCCGGTCGGCGCCCCGCTTGGTGCGGGTGAAGATGATCGAGCGCCCCTCGCTGTTCTCGCGCAGCAGCTCGGTCAGCACCGAGCGCTTGGCGGCGCTTTCCACCATCATCACGGTTTGCTCGATGCGCTCGATCGGCCGCGCCGCCGGCGTGATGGCGATCTCGCGCGGATCGCGCAGGAAATCGTCGGCCAGGGTGCGGATCGGCGCCGGCATGGTCGCCGACAGCAGGACGGTCTGGCGGGTCGAGGGCAGGCGGCCCATCAGGCGGCGAATGGCGGGAATGAAGCCCAGGTCCAGCATGTGGTCGGCTTCGTCGAGCACCACCGTTTCAACCGCCTCCAGGCGCACGACCCCGGCGCCCACGTGATCGAGCAGGCGACCGGGCGTGGCCACGACCACATCGATCCCGGCATTCAAGGCCCGGATCTGCGGGCCCGGACGCACGCCGCCCACCACGACGGTCGAGGACACGCGCAGGAAACGGCCGTAGGACCGCACGCAATCATTGATCTGGCTTGCCAGTTCGCGGGTCGGCGCCAGGATCAGGGCGCGGCAGAACCCGCGCGGCGGCCGTTCCGTGTGGGTGGCCAGACGATGCAACAAGGGCAGGACGAACGCCGCCGTCTTGCCGGTGCCGGTCTGGGCGATGCCCAGAACGTCGGCGCCTTCCAGCAGGGGGGGAATGGCCTGGGCCTGAATGGGGGTGGGCTCGGAGTATCCCTCGGCCGCGACGGCACGAAGGAGGGGCTCGGCAAGGCCGAGAGCGGCAAAATCGGTCAACGTCGGTCTTTCGGTTGGGGCCCGGGACGGGCAGGCACTCCTTGCGAGGCGCGCAAGGGACGAAACAAGGGAGCCTGCATGGAAAAGCCGCCCGGCAAAGCGCCCAAAAGGGCGCGACGGGGACGGGTGCCTGTCCCGCTGGGAACACACGTCCCACTGGGAACACACCCACCCGCCGGCACCCCTCCCCTGCCCATTTTGCTTTCACGAAAGCACGCGGGCGGTCCACGCGGGGCGCCGGACCACGTGCACCATGCACCGCCCGGCGCCCGATGGAAAGGGTTTTTCTGTGCGATGCATCAAGATACTCGCCGTGAAAACCCCGCGACGGCGGTTGACCCGAAGGCGCGGGGGCGTAACCATCGCCCCTTTCCCGGGGGCCGCCGTGCCTGGCCGGGAACGTCGAGGATGATCCAGTCCGGAGAGCCAAGAATGTCAGCCGCCAAGCCCCCCTTTGCCTGGGAAGATCCGCTGCTGCTCGATGAAACGTTGAGCGAGGAAGAGCGGATGATCCAGGACACGGCCCGCGCCTACTGCCAGGAACGCTTGGCGCCCCGCGTGACCGAGGCCTTCCGCGCCGAGACCTTCGACCCCACCATCATGACCGAAATGGGCGATCTGGGCTTCCTGGGCCCCACCTTGCCCGAGGCCTTTGGCTGCGCCGGGGTCAACTACGTGGCCTATGGCCTGATCGCGCGGGAAATCGAGCGGGTCGATTCCGGCTACCGCTCGGCCATGAGCGTGCAATCCTCGCTGGTCATGTACCCGATCTACGCCTACGGCAGCGACGAACAGCGCCGCCACTACCTGCCCCCCCTCGCCCGGGGCGAATGGATCGGCTGCTTTGGCCTGACCGAGCCCGACTCGGGATCGGATCCGGGCTCGCTGCGCACCCGGGCCCACGCGGTCGAAGGCGGCTGGCGCCTGAACGGCACCAAGATGTGGATCACCAACGCCCCCGTGGCCGACGTGTTCGTGGTGTGGGCCAAGACCGACGACGGGGTGATTCGCGGTTTCATCCTGGAAAAAGGCATGCCCGGCCTTTCCGCCCCCAAGATCGAGGGCAAATTCAGCCTGCGCGCCTCGATCACCGGCGAAATCGTCATGAACGATGTCTTCGTGCCGCAAAGCGCCCTGCTGCCCGGGGTCAGCGGCCTGAAGGGCCCGTTCGGCTGCCTCAACCGGGCCCGCTTCGGCATCGCCTGGGGCGCGCTGGGCGCGGCCGAAGCCTGCTGGCACGCCGCGCGCGACTACACCTTGGAGCGCCGCCAGTTCGACCGCCCCCTGGCCGCCAATCAGCTGATTCAGGCCAAGCTCGCCACCATGCAAACCGAGATCACCTTGGGCCTGCACGCCTGCCTGCGGGTCGGGCGCCTGATGGACGAAAACCGCGCGGCCCCCGAGATGATTTCGCTGATCAAGCGCAACAGCTGCGGCAAGGCCCTGGACATCGCCCGCGCCGCCCGCGACATGCTGGGCGGCAACGGCATTTCCGACGCCTTCCCCGTCATCCGCCACATGCTGAACCTGGAGGCGGTGAACACCTACGAAGGCACCTACGACATCCACACCCTGATCCTGGGCCGCGCCATGACCGGGCTCAACGCCTTTTCAGGGTAACGCCGGGCCCGCCTCGAACGCCCGCGCCGGATCCCTTTATCCGGCCCGCCATGCCCCGGGAGACACCCTGTCTCCCGGGGTGTGTTATTTTGGGGAGTGTCAGCGCCTGCCGAGGTGACGCCCCCACCACCAGGTCGCCACGGCACCCAGGCCAAGCAAAACGAAGGGAACGGCGAGCATGTAGGCTTGAAGAGCCGTCATGGTTTAAGCCTCCCAAGGTTTATATGTGCCAATATATGGAGGCCGATCCCAGCCAGCAACCAGCCAGCCGCGACAACGAACCACCAATGCCCGGCCCCTGGCAAGGTGCCACCGTACAAGGTTGCCACGGCGGGAGCCACCACCCCCGTGACAATGATGGCGACGCCGATGTTATTGAGCGCGGTTGCCAGCAACTTGGTCCGCTCGTTTTGAATCAGGCTCATACGCTTCATTCACAAAGAGACGGGATCGCGATCTTCAAGACCATGAGGGGCAACCTGATCGCCCCCTCTGATCGCCCCCTGGGCCAGGACGACGCGCCCCCGGCCGGGGTCCCCTGCCTCGCGGCTCAGGCCCCGGCCTCTCCCACCGCTTCCTGGGGTTTTTCCTCTCCGACCGGCCCGGGGAAGCGCCCGTCCAGGAGGGGGACCGAGGTCTGGCCGAACGCGTTCAGGTCCAGGTGGCGGCAAGCCCCCTGGAAATGGGCGAGGCGCGGGCCGTGGTCGGGATGAAGGACGAGAATGGCCCCGTGCCCGGAAGCCTCGCGCAGGGCCTCAAGGCGCGGGGCATCGGCTTGCAGCAGGTCGGCCAGGACCCCGGGGACCTCGAACGGCGCCAGCCCCGTTGCCTCGGCCCTGCGCAGCAGGCCGTCCAGCCGGAGATAGGCGATCTCCCAGCGGGCCAGGCTCGCGCAGCGGGCGCGGTGGCGGGCACGCGCGGGCCCCAGAACCGGCGTGTCGCGCAGGTCCACCAGGGTCTGCACGCCCTGCAAGCGCACCAGACGGTCGAAGCGGTTGGTGTCGAGGGCCCGGGCGGGGCAATACCAGACCCGGCCGACGAAATCGCGGGGTTCCAGGGGCAACGAGAGCTGAACGGGGGGCCATTCATCGGCCCGACCGGAAAGGCTCCGGCCCGGCCAGGAAAAAAGCAAGGCCGTCATGACACGATGTCCCGGGCAAGAACGTCAGGCGGAAGGCTTGCGGCCCGGGATCCGTTGCACGGCGCCCCCGGAGGCCGGGCGGGCCAGACGGGCCGCGCGCTGCTCCACGGCGTCGAGACTATCGAGCTGAATGGTCCGGCGCAAGCCCGCGCCCCGGGGCGGCTGGAAGCGGCCGGTTTCGGTTTTCCACTCGCCTTCCTTCAAGAACAGTTCCCCATACAAACGCGGTCCCACCCCGGTAAAAGGAAGGATCGAGACCTTGCCGGGAACCTCCTCTGCGTCATGAACCAGGGCATCGTGATGAAGTTCAAGGGCCAGACTCTTGATGAACGGCTCCATGTAATACACCGTGCCGATCCCGGCCGCGACGATATGGCGGGCGCAATGATGGCAGGGGTAGGTGGTGCAATACAACGTGGCCCCCACCGTGGACAGTCCCGAGCGCAGCGCGCTCATCAACGCGTCCATCTCGGCATGGATGGAGCGCGAGTATTCGATCAGATCCTGGATCCCCGGCATGTCGCGCAACAAGGCTGGATCGTGCAGGATTTCGCGCACCAGGGCCTCGATCCGGGCTTTTTCCTTGCTGACAAATAATCCCCCCCCGCCGGAACCGATCTCCCGCGCCACGCGCTCGCCCAGCACCGGGGCCAGGCGGTCGGCCAGCCAGTCGCCGATGGTCCGGCGCAGCTCGTGCTTGCGCCGGGAATTGTGGCAGTGGGGCGTGCCCACCGGCGACTCGTCGTACAGGGTTGTCCAACGGGGATCGTCGGGGCAGGCGCACCACTCGGCCCAGCGGAAACAGCGATGGTCGGGGGAATCGCCGTCGTGGTACAGGCCGCCGCCGCTTTTGGGGACATCGTTGGTGCCCAGGGCCAGCAAGCGGCCCTCGGGGCTCAGGATCGCCGCCCCCACCTGCCGCGACAAACACGCCGAGCGCAGCGCCGAGGCCTGGGCATGGTACATGCCGGTTTCCTCGACCGTCGGGCGAGCCATGGCGCCCCCCACGCACAGGTGCATGAAGCGCTTCAGGTCGGGCAGGTATTTCACCCCTTCCTGGGGGTGGTTGTTGTCGATGAAATAATCCGCCTGATAGAAAACCTTGTTGACCTCCTGGCCCCAGTCGCGGGTGCGGTCCTGCTCGTCGCGGTCCAGGAAGCGTTCGACATCCTCCCTCTTGGCCGAGCGAAATTTTTCGCGCAGCAGCCGTTCCTTGCGGTGAACGCGGCTGCAATGAATGGCGATCAGGCGGAAATTGCTGCCATACACCAGGCGCAGCAGTTCCACTTCGTCGCGGTGCTTGAGGGAATCAATGATGAAGGCGCGCCGCCCGTCCGGGGTCGGGGGGCCGCCGCGCAACAGCCGGATCCGTTCGATCGCCAGCGCCGCCAGCACGGCCGGGTTCCCCTGGCGCAGGGCGTCGCCCTGATCTTGCAAGGCGAACACCCGCTTGAGCCGGTGCCGGCCCCGGGCCCGCCCTTCCGTCTTGAGCGGCGGCACCGTGCCCTCGGGGGCGCGTTCGGCGATCAGGGCGCTGACCTTGATCACGTCCGAGGCCGGATAGCCGTGGTCCGCCAGCAGCGTGCGCACGTCGTCGCAAAACGTCGATCCGGTCGCCCCGGCGTAGTACACCAGCCCGATCACGATTTCCTGATAGCCCGGGGAAAGGGGCGCGGGCGCGCCAAAGGTGCGGGGCATGGCCAGGGCTTTGCTTGCGGCCATCGTGGATCCTCCTGCCGGCCACGGCGCGCCGCCGGGGATCAGAACGAGGCGACGCGCCCCGCTGTTTCTTTTTTTGCATTTTTAAATCGCAAAAGTGCACGCCCTTTTGCGCAAAATGCCGCAGCGGTGGAACCTCCACAAGAATCGATTTTCTTGCGCGATGCAAGCATTCCCGGTTGAACGCTTCTTGGACATGCGCCACTCCGGCCCCACGGAAGGGGCCCGGTTATTTGCCCGGGCGGGAAGGACGGGCCAGCCAGACCAGGGCGATCAGGGCCGCGAACAGCGCCGCCGCCAGGGTGAACATGTCGAGGATCGAGAGCATGTAGGCCTGGGTGGTCACGGTCTGGTTGATCTGGGCGTAGGCCTGGGTCGGGGAAAGGCCCAGCGCCTGGGCGCCGTGCACCGCCTGCGTGGTCGCCGCCGAGGCCGGGGTCAGAGCCTCGGTCAGCACCGCGTGGTGACGGATGGCGCCGTTTTCCCACATCGTGGTCCAGATCGAGGCCGCGAACGCCCCGGCCATCAGGCGCATGAAGTTGAACAGGCCCGACGCGGCCGGAATGCGCTGCGGCTCCAGCCCCGACAGGATGATCGCGGTCAGGGGCAGGAAAAACGCCGCCATGGCCACGCCTTGCAAGAGATGGGTGGCGGCAATGGTGCCGGCGTCCACGTCGGGCGAGAAGGTGGCCCGCCACAGCATGCACACCACGAACACGCAAAACGACAAGGTGGCGAACCAGCGCGGATCCACCCGGCCCAGCAACCGCCCGATCAGGGGCGAGAGCACGAGGGCCAGCAGGCCGATCGGCGCGGTCACCAGCCCGGCCCAGGTGGCGGTGTAGCCCTGGAAGCGTTGCAGCCACATGGGGATCAGAACCAGGATCCCGAAAAAGGTGGCATAGCCCAGGCTGAGCGCCAGACTGCCGGCGGTGAAGTTCCGCAGCCTGAACAGCGACAGATCGACCACCGGGTGCGCCTCGGTCAGTTCCCAGATCAGGAAAAAGACGAAGCCGAT
Source organism: Pararhodospirillum oryzae (assembly GCF_007992075.1). GTDB lineage: Bacteria > Pseudomonadota > Alphaproteobacteria > Rhodospirillales > Rhodospirillaceae > Pararhodospirillum > Pararhodospirillum oryzae. The sequence goes on along the minus strand of NZ_BJZO01000013.1, from coordinate 5,805 downwards.
CCCGGCGACCAGGGCCAGGACGATGATTTCCCCGGAATTGAACCAGTCCAGTTCCTTGCCGCGATCGAGCATGATCTGGGTGGCCCCCACCCACACCACCAGCAAGACCAGCCCCACGTAATCGATGGAGGCGAGGCGGGTGGGCGTTTCGCGCCCGCGCAAGACCACGGCGGTCAGCCACACCGAGGCCAGCCCCACGGGGATGTTGATGTAGAAAATCCACGGCCACGACCAGTTATCGGTCAGCCAGCCGCCCAGGATCGGGCCCATGACCGGGGCAATCGTGGTGGTCATCGCCCAGAAGGCCAGGGCCATGCCGGCCTTCTCGCGGGGGTAAGCCTGCAACAGCAAGGTCTGGCACAGCGGGATCATCGGCCCCGACACCAGGCCCTGCATGATGCGAAACACCAGCAGCATTTCCAGGCTGCGCGACAGCCCGCACAGCAGCGAGGCCACGGTAAACAACGAGGTGGAAATCAAGAACAGGCGCAAGGCCCCCAGGCGCTGGGTCAGCCAGCCGGTCAGCGGCACGGAAACCGCGTTCGACACCGCGAACGAGGTGATGACCCAGGTCCCCTGGCTGGGGCTCACCCCCAGATCGCCGGCGATGGGGGTCAACGACACGTTGGCGATGGTGGTATCGAGCACGTTCATGAACGTGGCGAGCGACAGGGCGACCGTCGCCAGCACCAGGGGAGTGCCAGACAAGGGCGGGTGCAAGGGCGGACCACCGGGGGGAGGAGCCATGCGATCAGCCCTCCCCTAGCGCAGGCCCGAAGGCGCGGACTCGCCCAGGTTCCGGGCGATCACCTGGTCGATCAGGTCCTGGGCATCGTGGTCCAGGGCCTCGTAGACCGAGGTTTCGGCCACCGGCGTGTCGGGGCGCACGGGGGCCAGGGTATCGCCGGTCTGGTCGCGCAGATCCACCGCCACCCGCATGGAAAGCCCGATGCGCAAGGGGTGCGCCGCCAGTTCGTCGGGGTCCAGGGCCACGCGCACCGGCACGCGCTGCACCACCTTGATCCAGTTGCCGGTCGCGTTCTGGGCCGGCAGCAGGGAAAACGCCGATCCGGTGCCCGCCGACAGCCCCACCACGGTGCCGTGATAGACCACCGATCCCCCGTACAGGTCGGCGCTCAGGGTCACGGGCTGGCCCAGACGGACCCGGGGCAATTGGGCTTCCTTGAAGTTCGCGTCCACCCACAGGTCATGCAGGGGAACCAGGGTCATCAGCGCCGTGCCCGGCTGGACCCGCTGGCCCACCTGGGCCGCGCGCAAGGCGACCTGTCCCCCGGCCGGGGCCGGCACCCGGGTGCGGCGCCAGTCGAGATAGGCGGCCCGCAGGCGTTCGGCGGCCAGGCGCACGCGTGGATGGTCGGCCACGGTGGTGGCGTCGATCAGCACCCGGGCCGCCGCCACCTCCTCCTTTGCCATGGCGAGGCTGGCCCGGGCCTGCGCCACGTCGTTTTCGGCATGACGCCGGGTTTCCTTCGATCCCGCCCCGGTTCGCGCCAGGTAGTCGCGGCTGTCGAGGTCATCAAGCGCCCGTTTCAGCACCGCCTCGCGTTCGGCCACCGTGGCTTCCAGCACCCGGGGCCGGGCAAACAGGGCCCGCACCTCGCGCACCGTTTGCGCCAGGGTGGCCTGGGCCTGGTCCAGGGCCACCCGCGCGTCGGTGTCGTCGAGCATCACCAGGGTATCGCCGGCCGCCACCCGGTCCGTGTCGTCGGCATGCACCGCGATGATCGTGCCCGAAACCTGGGGCGTGACCTGGATCCGGGTGCCGGCCACGTAGGCGTCCTCGGTCGAAACCACGAACCGCCCGATCCAATGCCAATAGGCCCCGTAGCCCGCGCCCGCCGCCGCGATCAGCACGGTTGCCACCACCAGCCCCACCACCCGCCGCCGCTTGCGCTGCTCGGGCGTGGGGCCGGGGCCGGGCGCGCCGCCAGGACCAGGACCAGGGCCGGGACCAGGGCCAGGACCAGGACCAGGGCCGGGACCGGAACCAGGGGCGGACGGAGGGGAAGGAGGGGAAGCCATGACGAACAAATCCCATTTCGCAGGCCCCCGCCCGGGCCGGACAAACCCGAAGCGGCGGGAGAATGGATCCCATAAACCTGCCCTTGCTGTGACAGCCTTGGCAGCCTTCCGGCCAAGCCAAAACCTCGCGACGCGAAACGCCTCCGTGGACCGGGCGCCCCCGGGGCGGTCTTCAGTCGGGCAGTGGCGGCACCGAGGCCAGGCGCTTCAGGAATTCGGTGAGAAGCGCCACCTCGGCGGGGGTGAAGTCGCGCAGGAAATGATCCAGCACCACCTCGCCCACCTGTTGCAAGGCGGGGCGCAGGGCCTCGCCCTCCCCGCTCAGGCGCAAGCGCACGACCCGGCGATCCTCCGCCGAGCGCTCGCGCTCGATCAGGCCCAGGCTTTCCAGGCGATCGAGCATGCGGGTCATTGAGCCGCTGTCGTAGTTCAGGCTGCGGCACAGGTCGGCGGCGGTGCTGTCGAGGTCCAACGCGATGCGGATCAGCACCCGCCACTGGGCGGCACTGATTCCCAGGCCACGCGCCTGCCGGTCCAGCGTTTCCATCATGCGCGCGCTCGCCTCGCCCAGGTAGCGCCCCACGCACCGGCTGGAAAACGCGGCCCTCGCGCCATCGACGGGCGAGGGATCGGCAAGGGAAGAGGACATGGAGAAACCGCCTTTGTTTTTGCTGCGTCTACATTAGCAGCCCAGGCAGGGATCGACAAGGATGGGATGACGCGAGCCGGAGACGGATTCCGGATGGCACGATTTTTATCTTTTTAAGTTTGTTATCTGACTCAATGACTTTTTAATTGAAACACGACACCTTAAACGCTAGAATTATCGCCACAATCCTTTTTTACGAGAAAAGAACCCCAGAGGATTTTCGCGCGCGAACAAAGCAGGAGACCCGGACGATGAGAGATGAAATACGGACCCTATACAGAACGTTCGGACCACCAAAATCCATGGGCGTGACTCCAATTGACGATGCCCACCCTCTTTTCTTTCTTGTGAGACAATTTCTCAACGAAGTAGATTTGGCCATTCTTTTTAACACAAAGCGGTGCCGTTACCAATGCCGGTTTTGCGCTTTGCCCGCGCAATCGAGCCTGACATGGATCGATGAAGACAAAGTTCTTTCTCAATTTTTATATGTCATAAACGAGGCACGGCACGCCCTTGGCGTCTTAAACCGCATTACGATTGCGAATGAAGGATCTGTTCTTGATTTTGATACATTTCCACGCGAAGCCCTTGAGAAAATCATTACATATTCAGAAGAAATTCTTGGGCTCAAAAAAATCGTCCTGGAAACGCGCATGGAGTTCGTCAACGACGAAATCCTGAATAACATAAAAAGTAAAACGCGCCGAAAAATCGCTATTCTCGCCGGATTCGAGACCCTGGATCCCGAAATACGATCCAACATTCTCGGTCGGCGCCAGGATGTTTCTATTTTTGAATCAGGAATTGAGGTCCTGGGGCGCAGCAAGACGGATCTGATTGCCTATGTTCTTTACAAACCGTCTCCGCTGATGACGGATTCGGCCGCGAGAATCGAGGCATCCACCACCATAGACTTTCTCGCCGCCGCCTGTAAGCGCAACGGGGTCAATCTGACCATCCGGCTCAACCCGATGTACGCGGCGACGGGCACCCCCTGGCACGACGAGGCCATGGCGGCGGGCGACGCCTACTCCCCTCCCCTTTTGTCGGATGTCGTCGAGGTGGCCAAGGAAAAGCGTGCCCGTGGCATTCCCGTTTATCTTGGGCTCACCTCGGAAGGTCGCGCGACCAACAACACAACATACAAGGCCCACCCCGGCCATACAAAAGAATCACTCAAGCAAGCGATTTCCATGAACATGTCCCTGGCGGGGTGATGATGTCTTCCTTCAACGAATACCCCCCTCTTCCTTCGGCGTCTGCCTTGCGATCCATCGCGTCGGATCTTGCCCGTCATTTGCAGGAGCATGGCGCCCGGATGATCGCGGCGATTGTTGAGGATCTGGATCTGTTGCCTGCGGACGCCGCGCATGAAGTAAGCGCGACGATCCATCATCTCGACGCGCACCTGGCGAACGAAGTCATCGGGCACACGCGCGCACGCGCCCCGATTGCTCCGGCGGGCAAGGAAGCCTGGATGATGCTCCCCGCGAACACCACCGTGTACGCAATCGTCGAGATCGCCCGCGCCGCCCTCAGTGGCAACCCGGTGCGCGCCCGGATGACCCGCCGGGCGCGCCTGGTCAGCGCGTTGATACAACGCATCTTCAACGAGGTTCTTCCCGAACGGGTTCACATGGAACGCTCTCTGAGCGGCCCGGATTTCGTCACCCGTGCCCTGGACTCCGACGACGTTCCCTTCTTCATGGCCTGGGGGGGCGAGGCCCTGGGCGACGAGCTGCTGGCCCGCCTGCCTCGGGGCAAGCAAAAACGCATCGTGTTCGAGGGCCCGGGAAAAGACCCGGCGATTATCCTGCCCGGCGCGCACCCTCGCGAAGTGGCGGCGGCGCTGATAAGCGCCAAATTTGCCTACTCCGGCCAGACTTGCACCGCCCCCGAAAACCTGCTCATCCACCGCAGCGTGCACGACGAGATTGTCGAACTGCTCGTGTCGGCGGCCGGGCAACGGCGGGTCGGCGACCCACGAGAGCAAGATGTTGACGTCGGCCCCATGATGAGCCCCAAAATCCCGCCGCTGGTGAAAACTCAGCTCTCCGACGCCGTGGCGAAGGGCGCCGAGATCCTCTTGGGCGGCCGGGTGGAAGGAGCCTATGTTTATCCAACGGTGGTCACGGGCGTGACGCCCGCAATGCGGATCTTCCGCGACGAAACATTTGCTCCGGTCTTCGCCATCTGTGTCTTTGATTCGGAAGAGGAAGCGATCGCGCTTGCGCGCGACAGCCGGTTCGGCCTTCGTGTCTCGGCGGGAGGCGTGGGGGCCCGGCGTGTGATCGACCAGCTCCTGGGAACCGATTATGCCGAGCCGGTCGCGGAAATCACATATGGCAAATTCGGCATTGGGTCCGTCGACTCATTCGCGGACTCGGTCGGATCTCCTGCGTTCGGCGGGTACGGCAAGTCTGGCTGGATCTGGGACCGCGACCAGCTCTACCAGGGCCCCAAGGCAACCGCGCGCGAAGCGACGATCCCGCTCCGTCTTTAATAACGAGAAACAATCGAAAGAAAACAACCCAGAGGTCATTATGTCATCTTTTTTATTATCACAAATATTTGTTTCAATAGCAATTTTATTTGATTTCATGAGCTTTCAGTACAAAGAGAGGAAAAAGACATATTTTTGCCTTATAATATCAGCCTCATTGATATGTATTCATTATTTTCTTCTAGGAAACATTGCGGCCGGAACCATAGTTGCCTTAACAGTTTGTCGCTTTGTCGTATGCTATTACACAACAAATAAGCAATTTTTGATTTTATTTTTATTTTTAAATTTTGTATCGATATTTTTTACCTACCAGTCATCGATAGATTTAATTATTTTTGCGGGCACGATGATTTTCATGATCGGAAATTTTCAAAAAAACAACAAAACCATGAGAATACTCATGATGATCGGAACATCTTCATATATATACTATAATATCCTGATCGAATCGCCAATGGCCGTTGTTCTTGAGGGACTCTTTCTGACCAGCAACATAATCGGTTATTACCGACATTACATCAGGGGCCACTTGGGGGATCATGGCAGAGCATGACAGAGCATGACCCAACGGGGGGGGGGGGCTGCCGCCTCCTTGCCCCCGCCC